>JAEETB010000246.1 GCA_016286575.1 Prevotella sp. | reverse complement strand
TGGGAGTCATGATGTGACACTTTCGTAACATATCCTGCAACTGTGCCTTCTGCACATCGGCAGCAGCCGTCTGCTTGTCGAGGGCTTGCGTGCTGGTGTTCAGCGATGATATCTGCGCATCCAGTTGCTTCTGCAGCACCTTCACCAGACTCGTGGCATCGTCGAGCATCTTCGAGGGAGCTGCCCCGTCAGCCACCAACTCACGGTAGCGCTGCTCGTCTTGCTGAGCCTTAGCCAACTGCTGGCGCGTAGCTGCTATCTGGCGTTCCATATCGGGCTTCTGACTCTGATAAACCGCTTTCGTAGCATCCATCTGCTGAATCTTCAGCCACGTCTGTGTGGTATCAATGAGCCCCACCTGTCGAGCTGCCTCAATCATGTCACCCTCGTTCACATCGAACGACAGCAATGCCCCACTCTGTTCTGCGAACACGGTCGTCTCAGTAGCCTCGAACGTACCTGTTGCATCATACTCCTTCTCGCTTCCTCCGCAGGCAGCAAGAAAAGGTAAAAGGGTGAAAAGGTAAAAAGGTAAAGCACCTATCACCGACCCCAAATTCTTTAAACATTCGTTCTTTTCCATATTTATCATTTTTTACTTTCTTACTTTTCACCAATGGTGTATTTGTTATCGTATATCTCTTTCAGCATTTCAATCTCGTGTACCGACTGTTGCACACAAGCCGCATTCTCCTGATTAATCTCGCGCACTAAGTCGTTCACGTCGATGATGCCATGTGCCAGCTTCGATTCTGCCGCCTTCCTCACAGCCTGTCGCAGCGAGATAATCTCCCCGTCGTGGGCCATCAGTTTCTGGTAGCGCTCTATGTTCTCGTTCTGCTGAATCTGTTCCAGGTTATTATTGAAGAGGAACACCTCCCGACTGCTCTCCGTCATATCACGCTGCAACTGCAGTTTTGCCTTGTCGTTCTTGCGGGTATAGAGGGCACCGATAGTCCATGACACCCTTGCACCGACGAGGCCATTCAGGCTCCATTTGTGGCGCATCATGTCTTCGAACATATTCAGCCCCGGATAACCATAGAAGCCCTGTGCAAACACACCCACCTTCGGCATCAGTGCTGCGTTGAGTGCCTTCTCCTGAGCATTCAGCACACTTATCTGTGCATCCAGCACCTTCAGTTCTGGTCTCTGGTTTCCTGTCGCCAGATTTCTGCCATCAGACTTCACTTGTGGCTTCTGTATGTTGTTGATCTCGATACCACAAAAAGTGCTCAGCATGCGTTGTAGCATCTGTTTCTGCGATACCAGCTCAGTGCCCTTCTGCACCGCATTCAGTCTCTCTGCCTTCACACTCTGCAGATCGCTTTCGGCTGCTGTTCCGCGCTTGGTCATCGACTCCAGTTTGCGTTCGTTGCCTGCCAACAATGTCTGCAGGTCAGTGTTCAACTTGATTTGTTCGTCAATCAGCAACAGCCCGAAATACATCTCATTCACACGCTTGCGAACATTATAAATATTGACTTCGTTCTGTGCCGCCTGCACCTTGCCCTGTTCACGGGCTATACGCTTCTGACTGCCTATGACACCACCGTCGTAGATAGTCTGCTGCACATCGATACCCACCCGGTACTGATCCTTCGTCAGTCCTCTCATGTCGATGCCCATACCGCTCATCATCGCTTTCATCTCACTGGGCCACGCCGTCACATCACTCTGATACGTGGCCTGTGCCTGAGCCGACACTTGCGGTAGCCACCCCTTCTGGATGTTGGCAACCGTCAACTGGGTGGTCTTCTCGATGAGACCATACTGCTGTATCAACGGGTAATTCTTCTCTGCAGCCTGCTGACAATCTTCCAGCGTCTGCCCCAACGCCAGCATCGGCAACATTGTCAAACTTAAAACTAATTTCTTCATATTTTTATTGTCATTGAATTCTGGGTGCAAAAGTACGATGTTTTTTTCATCGTGGCGTTATCTGCAGGAATGGAAAGATGTTCTTTTTGTTCGATTTATATAAAAATAGAACATTATTTTGCAGAAAATGATTATCTTTGAAGACTACACTCGAAGATACTCACGCTCGGAAAAACTCAAATAAAATTTGGTTTTTCGCTCGCTTATTCGTATCTTTGCCAACAAAAAAGGGACGTATGATAAATAAACAACCGCAACTCATGGACGTCACACGAATGCGCGACATCCTTATACCACACCTCTCGCAAATCCGCGAACATGCCTTTCTGAACAGCGAAATTGGAATGGTTCGTGGCGACCACAAGGTATTCAGTCTGCTGATGCGCCAAAGGCCTCCTTTCACCATCAACGACCACCGTCTGGGCATCATCATGAGCGGCGAGGCTGAAATCAACTTCAACCTGCAAGACCGCCACCTCAAAAGCGGCACGCTTGTCTATATCGGCCCAGGCACCATCATATACCCCAAGCGTTTGTCGGCCGACCTACGCATCTTTGGCATTGCCCTCTTTTCTAATTTCCCCATGCCCTTTGCGCAGGGACAGATGCCATCGGCTTTCAACGGTCAGGTGCGCGATTTCCAGTTACCCGTCAGTGAGGAAGCCATCTCTACAGCCCAACATATTCTGGACACCATCTGGCAGATGGTTCATGCTGCCGACGACTATCATCGCCCAACCGTCACAGCCCTCGTGGCAGCTTTGATGCACCACTACGACCAGTTGTTCCACCAGCAAGCCAACCAGTTGACCAACAGTCGTTCGCGCGAGCAGACTATCTTCGACCGTTTCCTTCAACTGGTCACCCAGCATTGTGCCGAACAACACCAGATAGGCTACTATGCCGAACGTATGTGCCTCACCGAGCGCTACTTGAGCACCGTCATCCGCCAGACCAGCGGCACCACCGCCAAGGACTGGATAGACCGTGCCCTCATCACCCGCATCAAAATAGAACTACGCCACACGGATAAGCCTGCATCACAGATTTCGGAGGAGATGCACTTTGCCAATCCCTCGTTCTTCTCAAAATACTTCCGTCGCCTCACAGGTATGACACCTGGAGAGTATAAATAAGTCTACTTTAAAACTAATGACATTTAAATAACCCTCAAAACTATCATTTCAATGGATCGTAGTTCTTCGACTAGCGAAGCGACCAAAGGTCGGGCACGTCAAATCATCCGCACCAGTTGGATTGGAATAATCACAAACGTATTGCTGGCGGGATTCAAGGCCGCTGTAGGCATTCTTGCCAGCAGTGTGGCCATCGTGATGGATGCCGTCAACAACCTGAGCGATGCACAGACGAGCGCAACACGTCAGAGAACCATTGGAAAGTGATTGAGCGTCACGGCTTCACAAAGTATTTTCCTGTCGATATCATGGACGAATACGATGAGATTCGAATCCCCGTAAAGGATCAGACGCACATCAAGTACGACATCGTTGGCGGACACATGGCCAACTACGACTTCATGATTGCCCTCAACCACTTCAAGGGTCATCCTATGGGCGGCTATGGTGGTGCGTTAAAAAATCTCTCTATCGGCTGTGCCAGTCAGAACGGCAAGGCTTACATCCACTCGGCTGGCAAGATGGAGAAACTGGATATGGGCAAGTTGTGGACACCAGAGTTCATCGGTAATCAGGATGGTTTCCTCGAAAGCATGGCTGCTGCCGCACAAGCCGTTGTGAACTATTTCAACAAGAAGCAGGGCATCATCTACATCAGCGTCATGAACAACATGTCAATAGACTGTGACTGCGTGGATCATCCTGCGCCTGTGAAGCTGGAAGACTATGGCATTCTCGCCTCTACCGACCCCGTAGCGCTCGACCAGGCCTGCATCGACATCATCAACCAACAGAAAGTGACGGCCAAGAACGATCCTACCGATTTGCTGAAGCGTATTGACAAGCAGCATGGCACACACACTATCGACCATGCAGCCCAGATTGGCCTTGGCTCAAAGAAGTATGAGTTGATAAATCTGGATTTATAATTTGGGAGACGGAAAATAACTGAAAAGAGACAGAATCCCCAAACAAATAACAATATGAAGGTATTATTAAACGGCAGTCCGCGTAAGAACGGCAATACGGCACAGCTTCTGAAGCGTGATATGGATGGTGCCAGAGAGGCTGGTGCCGAGGTGGAACTGGTGAACCTCTACGACCTGCAGCCCATACTCCAAATAATTATCCCTTTCTGAACTCCCTTGGGTTCATGCCCTTCATCCTTGTAAAGAAACGGGTGAATGAGGCTGCCTCTGAGAAGTGCAGGCGGTCGGCTATCTGGACGACAGGGAGTGAGGTCTGCTGCAACAGGTAGGAGGCCTCCATCAGAAGCATCTGATTGATGTAATCGACGACGGTACGGCCTGAAACCTCACGGACAATCTGTGAGAGATAGCGCGGCGTGATGCAGAGCTGTGAGGCATAGAAGGCGACATCGTGGTGCTCAGTGAAGTGGATGGGCACGAGACGAAGGAAATCGAAAAACAGTTCCTCGATGCGCTTGGGAAACCTGCGCTCGCGGATGGTGCGCTCCTGAATGGCATTCAGTTCAAGCAGAAAGAGACCGTATGTGGTGCGAAGGCACTCGCTGCGGAAAGGATGGTCAGCTGAGAGGAGATAGCGACGGATGATGCCCATCAGTTCCATGAGGTGGTGGTTGTCTTCTTCCGCAAGGGTCAAGCGCGGTTCTTTCAGCTCCACTACAGGCAGGTAGGCGGCACGGATGGCATCGCGCA
>JAEETB010000245.1 GCA_016286575.1 Prevotella sp. | reverse complement strand
ACGCCCAGGAGCGCGAACTCTCTGCAAAAATCCTCAGTGGCGACCAGAAGGCACTCGCCAGACTGGTTGAAGCCAACCTCCGTTTCGTGGTCTCTGTGGCCAAGCAGTATCAAGGTCGTGGCGTGGCTATGGAGGACCTTGTCAGTGAGGGCAACCTGGGTCTGATGAAGGCCGCCTCGAAGTACGATGCCACGAAGGGCGTCCGTTTCGTCAATTTCGCTGTGGTCTACGTCCGCCAGTTCATCGAGAAGGCCATCGACCAGCAATCAGGCCTCTACCAGCTGCCGCGCGATCTGAAGCGCGAGGACGCAGCCCGTCAGCAAAGCTATCCACTCTCCGTCGATGCCCCCCTGGGCCATCGTACCAGCATGAGCCTCCTCTCCGTACTCATTAATCCTGATGCCCCTCAGGCCGACGAGCGCGTCCATTCCGGAGCCATCGAGGCCGCTGTGGAGTACGCCTTGGCATCACTTGATAGCCGTGAGACGAAAGTTATCAATGCCATCTTCGGTATTGGTCAGGAGCACGAGACGATGGCCGAGATTGCCGAGGACCTGGACATCAAGCGCGAGCGCGTACGCCAGATCCGCAACAAAGCAGTCCGCAAACTCCGCAAAGCCTACAAAGCCCGTCTCCGCGAACTCCGCAATAACCTGTAGGTTCTCATGTACGATCAGATCAGGGAAGATACGCTCTTTATTATACTTTATGCAGCAGTGACAATGCTGTCTTTGAATGCAAGTTGTTATCTGCTGTTTCGTCGGGGTAATGCCTTTGCTCCTGATATTAAGACACCAGCCCGCCTGCGCCGCTGGACTGCAGCCTTCTTTGCGTCCTTCGCATTGAATCATCTGTGGTATATGCCGTTATTTTTTCTCACCTCAGGCGAGGATATCAGACTGTTCGACCTGATAGGCGGATTGCTTGACAGCATGACGATTATTCCTCTGGCGATAGTCGTATTGGTCACTATGCTGCAAGACCGCAAGCGACCGCTGTGGCCAGTTGCAGCGATGATGGCACCGATCGTTGCAGTAGGGGTATTCAATGTTGCTACCCGTAGTTATGCCCTTATTCCGATAGTATATGTCTATGCCCTGTTGATGTGCATTGGCTTGATTATATATATGGTACGCACACTGAGAGAGTATGGTCGCTGGTTGCGTGACAACTTTGCTGACCTGGAGCACAAGGAGGTGTGGCAGAGTTTCGTGGTGTTGGCTATCGTATTGTTGGTATTCGTTGTCTATGCGCTTGTCAGCGAAGGCCCAGTTTACCAATACATCATGCAAGTGATCATCGCGGTACTTATCTGCTACCTCCTGTGGCGGGTAGAGACTTTAAGCGACCTGAGCTTATCCGTTAATGATGCGGAAGATTTGAACGTCTCCGACAAGCGGGAACGTGGCATAAGCCCAGGGGAAAAATTTTCACTTTCACAAAACATAGGACTATTATTGAAGCAGCATTGTGAAGAGCCAAGGCTCTACTTACAGCACGACCTGAACCTTTTCCAGCTTGCCAAGACTATTGGTACCAACCGTTTATATCTCAGCCAGTATTTCTCCACTCAGGGCATCACTTACAATGCCTATATAAACGATCTGCGCATCAATCATTTCGTCAGCCTCTATCGTGAGGCTGTTGCTGCCAACCGTCCCTTCACTGCCCAGCAATTGGCAAGCGAAAGCGGCTACCGGAGTTACAGTACTTTCAGGCACGTCTTCAAGTTGCGAATGGGGCAAAACGTGAGAGAGTGGATGGGCGATTTGGCCCCAAAGTGACAAAATTAGCAAAATTAGTGGCAGAATATGTAATAATCACGGCTCAGGACATAGGCCGTGATTATTTTTTTATGGGAAATTGCTAACTTTGCAATCGATGTTATCTAATCCGATGACTATAAATATATGAAACTTATAAATATTGTAATCATGAGAAAAATGAAAATGTTGATGCAGGCCGGCATCCTAACCATCGGCCTTACAATGACTTCTTGTCAAGGTTTTGTTGATGCCGTTTTCGGCATTGAAGACAACCCTGCCCCAAGTACTAAACTTCCCAAATGTTACAACCTTATTGCAGATGAGTATAAGGAAGTCCTCCTTGACCCGAATTTAGAGGCTAAGTTTGCGAGTATCGTTCAGGATCAAGGCGAGAAATTCACCATCAACAGCCCCAAGTCAGGACAGAAACTGACTATCTATTTCTATCGTCCCGATAATGTCGGCCAGAACGAGAAGACACCCGTCGTGTACTATTGTCATGGGGGCGGCTACCTGACAGGCAATGCTACGATGTATGGCAACGATTTCCGCGAGATGGCCAACAGACTCAAGGCCACGGTGTTTTCTGTGGAATATACGCTTACTTCCGATCCGTCATACACCTATCATATAGAGCTGGATGAGGCTTATGCGGGTTTGACCTATGTCCATGAACATGGTGATGAACTGCATGTGGACGGTGACAATATCGTCATCATGGGCGAAAGTGCAGGCGGCGGATTAACCACCCGTATGGCGCTGTGGAACAAGGACAAGGGCAACATACCTGTAAGGGGTGCAGTGCTCATTTATCCGATGCTCGACTATCGCACCGGCGGTCCCGACGACCTTCACCCGGATGAAATGACAGGCGAGTTTGTATGGTCAGCAGAGGAGAATGTCGCAGGCTGGGCCTATTTGAAGCATGGACAGGAAATCCCCGCCGACGAGTTTATTTATTACTCTCCTGCAGTGGCCACACCCGGGCAGCTCGCCGGATTCCCCAAGACGTTCCTTATCGTCGGCACCCTCGACCTCTTCGTCTATGAGGATAAGGCCTTTGTGGAACAACTGTCGAAGGCTGGGGTAGAAGTTGATTCGTTCGTGGAGCCAGGTGTACCTCACTCTTACAATGTCATTTTGAACGACAGCCCTCAGACCATCCGTTTCAAGGATCTTCGAGACAAAGCCTGCAAAGCGATGTTTAAGTAATAGAAGAGAGAGGCACCCGATTGGATGCCTCTCTCCTTTTTAGAACCCCATACATGAGGTCGTTCCCATTGCCGTCAGTACCGCTGAGATAATCGATGCGAGGATCTGCAGCGTCCACTTAAGCGTTTCTTTCTTCGTCATACGCTACCTCCTTCCTGATTAGCTGCCAGTGTCGAAGCCACCGCCGTTGTCGCCACCGCCGTTGTTGTCACCACCGCCGTTGTTGTCACCGCCAGTGTTGTCAGATCCACCACTGTTAGAACCGCCTCCGATGGTAGCCGCCTTGGCAGCGGCTATTTCTGCAGAGGCCTTGTCAGTCCAGGCCAGCTTGGCCACCTTGTTCAGCTCATCACGAGTGTACTCACCAGTAGCCTGAGCCAAGAGCTTCAGCGACTGCACAGCAGGACCAGTCTTGTCGTTCTTGCCGATCGTTCCGATGCTGGCAGAGATGGTCTTGTCAGTGTCAGGATCATACAGCAGGACGCTGCCGTTACCAATCACACTCACCTTGAAGATGGCCAGGTCGTCGACCTTCACCGTGTTACCCATCAGGGTCTGCTCACGGGTACACCTTACGAAGTCACGCAGGATACCCTCGATGGTTCCCTCGGAGAACGGGGTGTTGTGCTCAGCCATGTGCTTGGCCATGTCGTGAATGTTCATCGTCTGCTTGTAGCTGACGCGAGGGTAATACTTGCCGTATGCGGCAGAGCCCTCAATCATGTTCTTTGAAAGATAAAGTTCAATCATCTGTTTGTTAAAATTTTAATGGTTAATAAATTGTTGTTACTTGCATTGATCCGCTCCAGCCTGCGCACTGCCTTTACTTCTCTTTGCACTGACAAGGAAAGTGCAAGGCGAGAGCAGAATCAAGCTTGCTTGTTATGCCGAGCCGTAGCCTTTACTCGCCGTTGCAACTTCTTGTTTGCAACGGCAAAGGTACAACATTTAAAATGCCCTTTCCGAATTCTTCCGAGTTTTACCGAGTTTTTGCCGTTTTTTCAGCCCGAAACGCACATTTTGCGAAGAAATCTCAAAATTTTTATGTAACTTTGCAGTGAATTAATCCATTAACCCATTAAATATTACTGATTATGCCTAACAATCATTCTACTTTTAAACGTTCGGAACTGGCCCATTGCTATTTTCCTGATCTGAAACCTATGTCTGCCTGGGAGAAATTCAAGGACTGGCTGGATTCAAGTGCCCGCCTGCGACCACTCCTTTCTCTCACGCGCCGCACGTACACGCCTGCGGAGGTACAGTTAATCTACGACGTTTTGGGCGAGCCATAGCCGCAAGGTATTATCAGAATTTTAGAGAATCTTATTCCTGATTAAGCGCCATTTGTCACACTGATAAGTGGCGTTTATTATTTTAGAGTCAGATATTCTGATTATCAGTTATTTACAGACTCTTATCCACATGCATTTCGGGGACAAGAGGGACAGGGGACAAGGGGACAGGAATGTTTTTCAAAAAGACAAAACCAATCTATTAAATTAATATTATAATAATATATAATGAATTATATATTATTATAATATTAATTCTTTATGTCTTTATTCAATTCCATTATTCCATTCAAAAAAGGTTCCCGTCCCCGTGTCCCTGAAGTGAACCCAGAAGTTTAGACAGATTAAACATTATTTCTCATTTGGAATTGAGTCCGGTATTGTACTGGGCTCATTCCATTTAATCTGAGTTTTATTCTCTCGTTATTATAATATTCAATGTAC
>JAEETB010000244.1 GCA_016286575.1 Prevotella sp. | reverse complement strand
TGGCAGAGAATGTAACACCAGTAGTATTGAAGGTTAAGGATTTTGCAGACCGCGAGGTCATGCTGGTAGACTACAAGTTCAATCAGGCAACTGATACTGAAGGTCAGGTAGCAGGTATCGTCCGTGGTGGACAGGTAAACATCCGCGTGAAGGCTCTCAACGACGGTAACCCCGAGTTGCTGAACTGGATGATCAACCCCGCTGATCCCCGTGACATCACCGTAGAGTTCCAGAACACGAAGGACGGTTCAGCCATGAAGACCCTGAAGGGTACAGGTTGCTATTGCGTACACTACAAGGAGTTCTGGGAGGACGGCCAGGAGCACTATGAGGATATCCTCCTGAGCTGCCAGAAGCTCGAGAACGGCCCCGTGGCTTATGAGAATCCTTGGAAGTAAGTGAGTAAGCGAGATCAGAGCTAAGCTTGCTTAAGCTCTGCCGAGCGCGAACTTACTCGATGCGAAGCATCAAGTAGGCGATTAAGCGAAAATCTTCCAATCTTGTCCGCACTATTGTTGGTGCGGACTTTTTTGTGTACCTTAGCATGTTAAATAATACGTTTTTCTGGAAAACCTAGAGCTATTTGAAGAAAAATGAGTAAATTTGCAGCGGAAGTATAACAAACCAAAAGAACGACAATGAAAAAGATTATGAACTGGGTGCTTGCTGCCACCCTCGTCTGCAGCGCAACAGCCTTCATGACAGGCTGCAAGAAAGCTAACGTACAGGAAGACAATGCCGCCCAGACGGTGAAGAGTGAGGAACTGATACGCACCTCGCAGAGCTGGGACGGTGTAGAACTGCCCGACTACCTGCAGGGTCGTCCTGAACTGGTAGCCGTGAAATACGAGTTCCCCGCTGGACAGAAGCTGGGCTGGCACCACCATCCCGTGATGAACTACGGCATATTGGTACAGGGCGAATTGACCATTATCGGTCAGGACGGCAAGGAGAAAGTGGTGCATGAGGGCGAGGCAGTCGTAGAGATGGTAAATACCATCCACCACGGCGAGAACCGAGGCACGAAGCCCGTCATCCTCTATATGTTCTACCTCTCACAGAAAGATCTTCCTCTGGCTGTGCAGCACCCAGAGATTCCATTAGATTAATGATGACAAAAGGACTGAGCGGAAACGCACTGAAAGTCATTGCCATCGTCGCCATGACGATTGACCACCTGGCCTGGGTGGGCATCGAAACGTATGAACAAGCAGAGACGCCCGTACAAATATTCTTGCATTGTATCGGACGGTTGACGGCTCCGATGATGATATTCTTCGTGGCCGAGGGCTATCACCACACGCACGACTACCGTCGATACCTGCGCCGTCTGCTCATATTGGCTGTGGTGAGTCATTTTGCCTTCTGCTATTTCAATATGTCGGGCTTCAACCCACTGGACAACCTACTCTTCAATGCCACGAGCATCGCCTGGCCGCTATTGTGGGGCCTGATACTGCTGAAGGTCTGGGACATGCAGCGGCTGGCTCGATGGCAGAAGGTGGCTATCACCCTGGTAGCCTGCCTGCTCACCTTCACGTCAGATTGGAGTTGTGCAGCCCCACTAGCCATACTCATGATTGGGCGGAGTCGAGATAATTTCTACAAGCAGATGCTCTGGCTGATGCTGATTATCTCGCTCTATGCCGTTGCATTCTTCATCTTCCACAGCCCGACATACGGTATGGTTCATCTGGCCTGTTGGCTGGCAGTACCGTTGCTGGCTATGTATAACGGTCAGCGAGGTCGCTGCAAGTGGCTCGGCAAGTTCTTCTACTATTATTATCCGGCCCACATGGCACTAATCGGTCTGCTTGCCCGAATCTGACCCACTACATCATCAGTGCATCACCTCGTAGCTGCTGATGGCACAACGCCACTCGTTACTAGTTGAACAGATAACGGATTGTGAACATAATCCTATAGGTGGAGGCGGTGCTCAGGTAGTTCTGAGAGGTTTCGAGGTGACGGGCGTTGTCAACTGTGTTGTAGGTGTATTTGCCTTTGTTGTATGACAACAGGGCGTTGCCTGTAACCTGCTTGAAGAGTCCCCAGTCCTTGCAGAGGAAGTTGGGGAGGTTCTCGATGTCGATACCCAACTGGAGGGCGTGCCTGGTCTTTCCGATCTCAAGCGACATGTCGCGCAGGTACTTGAAGTCGAGCTGATGATGCCAAGGCATCTTGGCGCCGCCACGCTCTGCATACTGACCCTTGCGGTTCTTCAGGTAGTTGTCCTGATTGATATAAGCCCAGAAGTCGTCGCGCTGCATATCGGCTGTATAAACAGACGGGCTCTTGGCATCGCCGTAGCTGCTCTCGGCAAAGTCCCAGCTGTTGAGCTCCTCGCGCGATGCAGGCACATAGATGAGGTTGCCAGGTGCTGAGGGATCGCTGTTGACATTGCTGCTGAAGATATAGCTGTAGCGGCTGTAGGCGTAGCTGCCGAGGTAACCATACTGATAACCATCATAGACAAGGCTGAAACGCGAGGTGGTGTACTTCGACTCTTTCAGCGTGTAGCTGGCAGAGAGGAGCAGACGGTTAGGGGCCACGTAGGTGGCATAGCCGAGCTCGTTGTCGTTGACGGCATTGATGGAGTTACGATAGTTGTTATAGGCTGAAGATACCTGATCACCGATCCCCTCAGTATAGCTCTTGGCCTTCGAGAAGGTATAGCTGGCAGAGAGGTCGAGACCGAAGTCGAACGACTTGCGCAGCTGGGCGCTGACTGACCAGTAGTAAGCCTTGGAACCTGCATTCTCGAGCAAATAGGCCGAGTGGTTGGCATCGTAATAAGACATCTTGTGACGTACGTCGCCATGACCAAGGTCTACAGTTGAGGAACCATCCCAGTAGATATCGGCATTGGATACGACAACGGGATTCAGATCCTTGTTGAAGATACCCTCGAGGGTGAAGTCGATGTCGCCAGGCAACTTGGCATCAACGGCCAGAGAAGCCTTCCACGTCTTCGGCATACGGAGATCCTCGCTCAGAATCGTCGGGCTTCCAGGAACGGTGGTCTGGCTGGTGGCATTGATCTGTTTGAGCATCTCATCCTGACTGGTGGTGAAGCGCAGGTTTGCAGCCTTTTCGCCATTGACGACATAAGAGGTCTGACCCATACCGGAATTTCCGACTGCTGACACGAGCCATACAAACGGCATACGACCTACGAAGAGACCTGTACCTCCACGGAGAATAAGGTTACGATTGCCCGTGATATCCCAGTTGAAGCCTACACGTGGTGAGAAGCTGACACTGGCATTGGGCACGTTGTCTGTACGGAAATGGCGACCTCCGAAGTCGATCTTATAATATTCCTCGTTGAAATTGTTCTCAAGGCTGGGGTAGGAGGGCAGCTCGAAGCGCACGCCCAGTGACATGCGGAAGCGTTCGCTCCAACTGATATTATCCTGCAGATAGAGTGACCACTGGTTGGTATTCATCTTCGAGGTGAACATCGAGTGACCTTCGTTGTTGCCATAGGTGATACCGAATACACGTGGTGCACGTCCGAAGACAGCTCCCCAGTTGCCTGTTGCCACTTCCTCGGGCGAGGCCTCGAAGGCATAGTAGCCTGCTGCTGCCTGTGCATAACCGTTGGCGGCGTAATTGTGCTCGAACTGGAGACCTGCAAAAAGGTTGTGCTTGCCCAGTGTGATGTTCACTTCATCGGTGATCACCGTATTCTTCGTCTGAGCGAGGTTGCCGTAGGTGAAGACATCGCCTGTGAGCGCCCAAGTGGGGTAGTGATCCTGACCGTCGTTCATGACGATCTCGACAACAGGTGCTGCATCGCCATATTCTGTTGAACGTGGCTGATCCTGGAAAGAATAGGTGCCACGCAGGGTGTTCTGTACTTTTCCGAACTTACTGTTCAACTCGGCTGCAATTGAGGTGAAGCGATACTCTGCATAGTAACGGCTGGAGAGTGCCGACATACCGTAATTGGTATTGCTGCCGTAGGTGTTCTGGTTACCACCGTAGATCTTTGTGGCCTGATTGCTACCGATGGAACGTGAAGCTGAAGCAGGGCTGGAGCTCTTGCGGTTTGACTTTGTCAGACGGACATTAAACTTGTGGTTCTCGTTGATGTTCCAGTCGAGACGGGCGAGGATACGGTAAGCAGGTGTCTTCACGTTATAGCCCTGCCAAGGACCTGTGGTCAGTCCGTAGTTGTTCTGCAGATAGGATGACAGGCTCTCGAGTTCCTCAAGCTGCGGACGGTGGTTGGTGTTGGTATAAGGCGTGGAACCATCGCCGGCACGGGCTGCAGGACCAGTGGTGACATTGTCTTCAATCTCACCGTTGATGAAGAAGAACAGCTTGTCCTTGACGATCGGGCCACCGAGGGTAAGTCCGTAGGTGTTGCTGTGGCCGTCGTCAACGGGCAGTGTCGTCGTGGCCACGCGTGCACCCTTCAGCGAAGTACTCGTCAGATAGGTATAGGCAGAGCCCTTGAACTGGTTGGTACCACTCTTCGTGACGGCATTGATGCCACCACCCGTAAATCCGCTCTGACGGACGTCGTAAGGGGTAATAGAAACCGTCATCTGATCCAAGGCGTCGAGTGAGATAGGCGTACCGCCACCAGGCAGGGGAGAGGCGCCTAAGCCGAAGGAGTTGTTGAACGAGGCACCGTCGATGGTGACACTCGACTGACGGTAGTTACCACCACCAATAGCCATACCACTGGCAGAACTACTCTGCGGGGTCATCTTCATAAGATCGGTCATCGAACGGCCTATGGTAGGGA
>JAEETB010000243.1 GCA_016286575.1 Prevotella sp. | reverse complement strand
GGACGAAATTCGAACTTGCCGAACTTGTCGTTGGCCTCCAACATTACGACTTTATCGGGTTTTTGAAATGCTAATATCGCCATTAATTTAAATGATTTTAGTTCTTAGAGTACAACTCAACGATTAACTGTTCCTTAATATTCTCGGGGATGTCAGCACGCTCCGGCTTGTGCAGGAACTTACCGCTCTTTGAGTTCTCATCCCACTCGATCCAAGGGTACTTGCTGTGGTTAAATCCAGCAAGGGCAGCTTCAATCACCTCGAGAGACTTTGACTTCTCACGAACTGCAACAACCTGACCAGGTTTTACACTGTAAGATGGAATATTAACAACCTGACCATCAACAGTGATGTGCTTGTGACCTACAAGCTGGCGGGCAGCTGCACGTGTAGGAGCAATACCCAAACGGAACACTACATTGTCGAGACGGCTCTCCAGCAACTGAAGCAACACCTCACCGGTGATACCCTCAGCCTTAGCAGCCTTCTCGAAAAGGTTACGGAACTGGCGCTCAAGTACTCCATAAGTATACTTGGCCTTCTGCTTCTCTGCCAGCATGACTGCATACTCCGACATCTTACGACGACGGTTGTTGCCATGCTGTCCCGGGGGGAAGTTCCTGCGGGACAAAACTTTGTCAGCGCCGAAAATGGGTTCTCCAAAACGGCGTGCAATTTTTGATTTCGGTCCTAAATATCTTGCCATAATTATATAAAAATGTTTCTGTTAAATTATACGCGACGACGCTTCGGAGGGCGGCAACCATTGTGTGGCAGTGGAGTTACATCAACAATCTCCATAACCTCAATACCTGCACCGTGGATAGCACGGATAGCTGACTCACGTCCGTTACCGGGACCCTTCACATAGGCCTTTACCTTGCGCAGACCAAGGTCATAAGCAACCTTTGCGCAATCCTCGGCTGCCATCTGAGCAGCGTAAGGAGTGTTCTTCTTAGAACCACGGAAACCCATCTTACCGGCTGATGACCAAGAGATAATCTGACCCTCGTCGTTAGCCAGCGAAACGATAATATTATTGAAAGAACTATGTACGTGGAGCTGGCCAATAGCGTTTACTCTCACGTTTCTTTTCTTTGAAGTGACTGTTTTCTTTGCCATAATCTTTAAACTTTAAACTTTAAACTTTAAACTTTAAATTTTACTTCGTAGCCTTCTTCTTGTTAGCAACAGTCTTCTTCTTTCCCTTACGAGTACGAGCATTATTCTTGGTGCTCTGACCACGAACAGGAAGACCATTACGATGACGGACTCCACGATAGCAACCAATATCCATCAGTCGCTTGATGTTCAACTGGATCTCGCTACGGAGATCACCTTCTACTTTGAATTCAGCGCCGATGATTTCACGGATCTTGGCTGCCTGGTCATCAGTCCACTCGTTGACCTTCAGGTCACGGCTGACACCTGCCTTATCCAATATCTTTGCTGAACTACTTCGACCAATACCATAGATATAGGTCAATGCGATTTCGCCACGCTTATTCTGGGGCAAATCTACTCCAACAATTCTTATTGCCATTTGTTAAATAAATAGATAAATAAATAACTTAAAATTTCGAAATTCTGCTAAAAAGCATGCAAAGGTACGAAGATTTTCTCAAACCTCCGCACATTTTATGCATTTTTAACATTAACCCTGACGCATTTTGTACTTAGGGTTCTTCTTGTTGATAACGAACAGGCGTCCCTTGCGACGTACGATCTTACAATCTGGGGTACGCTTTTTCAATGATGCTCTTGTCTTCATAATTGTTCTTATTGTTTATTTGTATCTGAATACAATTCTTCCTTTTGTCAAGTCGTAAGGACTCATCTCGACCTTCACCTTATCACCGGGGAGAATCTTGATATAATGCATTCTCATCTTTCCAGAGATATGCGCAATGATCTGGACTCCATTTTCAAGTTCTACACGGAACATCGCGTTCGATAACGACTCGACGATAGTACCGTCCTGCTCAATAGCGGATTGTTTTGCCATACTTACTGTTTAATATAACTTTCCTTCTAATTTCTCAACTTCCTCAAACGAAGACAATATTTCAGCCTTTCCACGACGAATCGCAATCGTATGCTCGAAATGAGCCGCAGGCTTGCCGTCACGGGTGCGGATCGTCCAACGATCCTGATCCATCCAAATGGCACGGTCGCCCAAAGTAATCATGGGCTCAATGGCTAT
The DNA here is from genome assembly GCA_016286575.1 of Prevotella sp. Classification (GTDB taxonomy): domain Bacteria; phylum Bacteroidota; class Bacteroidia; order Bacteroidales; family Bacteroidaceae; genus Prevotella. The sequence goes on along the minus strand of JAEETB010000243.1, from coordinate 2,599 downwards.
ACACATGCCAGCTTTCAACATAACCCCGTTTCCACGCCTGCCATAATTGGGCACCTGCGGGTCTTCATGCATCTCACGACCAATGCCATGACCGGTCAGTTCACGCACGATACCGTATTTACGAGCCTCGCAATGCTCCTGTACCGCACTGCTGACATCACCAAGGTGTTTACCTGCCTGAGCAGCCTCTATACCAAGATAGAGTGCTTCCTTAGTGGTTTTCAGTAACTGACGGACTTCCTCAGAAACCTCACCGACACAGAATGTGTAAGCTGAGTCGCCATTGAAACCGTTCAGTAATGTGCCGCAGTCAATAGAGATGATGTCACCCTCCTTCAGAACGGTCTCCGCATTGGGGACACCATGAACGACCACATCGTTGACCGACGTACAGATGCTGGCGGGAAACGGCCCTCCATATGGATTGGGGAAACCCTTGAATGTGGGGAGAGCACCATGGTCTCTGATGAACTCGTCCGCAATCTTATCCAACTGGAGGGTCGTCACTCCAGGCTTAATATGTTTTGCTAATTCGCCAAGCGTCTTACCAACAAGTTGGTTTGCCTGACGCATCAACTCTATCTCATCCTCAGTCTTCAGGAATATCTTCATAGAAGATTAGTATGCAGCCATACCACGTCCGTGAATACGGCCAGAACTGAGCAGACCGTCATAGTGACGCATCAACAGATGACTCTCTATCTGTGCGAGTGTGTCGAGCACGACACCGACAAGAATCAGCAGTGATGTACCACCAAAGAACTGAGAGAATGCATCCTGTACATTCAACAGGCTTGCCAAAGCCGGCATGACTGCGATGAAAGCGATGAACAACGAACCAGGCAGAGTGATACGCGACATCACGGTGTCGATATACTCAGCTGTCTCCTTACCTGGCTTCACACCAGGAATGAATCCGTTGTTACGCTTCATGTCCTCAGCCATCTGAGTCGGGTTCAGCGTAATAGCCGTATAGAAATAGGTGAACGCAATAATCAGTATGGCGAAAATGATGTTGTAGGTCCAGCTGTGATGATCAAGCATCGTGCGAACGAACCAACTTGCATTTTCAGGAGCTGAATACTGTACGATAGTCAACGGGATGAACATCAGTGCCTGAGCAAAGATGATAGGCATCACGTTAGCTGCGAACAACTTCAGAGGGATATACTGACGAGCACCACCTACCTGCTTGTTGCCAACAAGACGCTTTGCATACTGTACAGGCACCTTGCGAACGCCCTGTACCAGAACGATAGCTGCGCAAACAACTGCATAGAGAATGATAATCTCGACGAGGAACATCACGAGTCCACCACCGGTAATGGCGGTAAAACGTGAACTCACCTCCTGGATGAATGCCTGAGGCAGACGTGCGATGATACCGATCATAATAATCAGCGAGATACCGTTTCCTATGCCCTTATCCGTAATGCGCTCACCTAACCACAGGATGAACATACTTCCTGCAGAAAGGATGATGACAGCGGGAACCATGAATACAGACCAAGAAATACCTGTTGCCAGGGCTGCACCGGCCTGCATCTTCAGGTTCATCAGGTAACCCGGTGCCTGGAACAGCAGGATCGCTACTGTCAGCCAACGGGTATACATACTGATCTTCTTACGGCCGCTCTCACCCTCACGCTGCATTTTCTGAACGTAAGGAACTGCGACAGCGAGAAGCTGCATTACGATAGAAGCAGAGATGTAAGGCATGATTCCAAGCGCAAAGATAGATGCGTTGGAGAATGCACCACCGGAGAACATATCGAGCAACGACATCAGACCACCGGCAGTCTGTGACTGCAACTGGCTCAGCATGGCCGGATTGATACCAGGAAGTACCACAAACGAGCCAAAACGATAAATCGCTACAAAAAGGAGAGTAATAAGGATGCGCTGACGCAGGTCCTCAATCTTCCAGATGTTCTTCAGTGTCTCTATTAACTTCTTCATTGTACAGTTTAGATTTTTGTTGCGTTACCACCTACTGCCTTGATAGCTTCTTCAGCAGTCTTTGAGAATGCATTTGCCTCGACGTCAATCTTGGCCTTCAACTCACCATTACCAAGGATCTTCACCAACTCCTTACCGTTGGTCAGACCTGCAGCTACCAGCTCGGCAAGTCCGATCTTAGTGAGGTTCTTCTCCTCAGCAAGCTTCTGGAGCGTTGCCAGGTTCACTGCGAAGTACTCCTTGTGGTTGATGTTCTTGAAACCACCCTTCGGTAAACGACGCTGGAGAGGCATCTGACCACCTTCGAAACCAATCTTTCTCTTATAACCAGAACGAGCCTTGGCTCCCTTGTGACCACGGGTAGAAGTACCACCCAGACCTGAACCAGGTCCGCGACCGATACGACGACGTGAGTGGGTAGAGCCCTCAGCTGGCTTTAAATTATTCAGTTTCATAATCGAATCTACGTTTTAATTGTTAATTACTCAACGACGGTCACCAGATGGTGTACCTTGCGAATCATACCACGGATTGAAGGAGTATCCTCTACCTCAACAACCTGAGAGATCTTACGCAGGCCGAGAGCCTGGAGCGTACGCTTCTGGTCTACCGGATAACCGATCTTACTCTTAATCTGCTT
>JAEETB010000242.1 GCA_016286575.1 Prevotella sp. | reverse complement strand
GACCTCGTGCGCAAGCACCTCGAGTTCCTCGACATGCCTCAGGGCGTGGTCGCCTTCCGTCTGAAGAACTACGCAGGCCGCGATGACTGGCGCGACATCATCGTCGTGCTCAATGCCAACAAGGCTGATACGGAGGTCAGCATTCCTGAAGGCTGCTACACCATTGTCTGCTGCGACGGACAGATCAACGAACAGGGTCTGGGCACCCTCCAAGGCAACAAAGCCGTCGTCGATCCACAATCCGCACTCATCATTCACAACTGATAACAAACATCCCCGCCGAGCTGGCGGGGATGATTGTTTTTGGTTACTCTGTCTCTTTCGTCCTATGGGGGATATCGAAAACGAAGCGCGAGCCTTCGTGATACTCCGTGTCGAGCCATATCTTGCCGCCAAGGAGTTTGACGATAGCCTTGCAGATGGGGAGTCCCAAACCTCTGAGCTTGACGTTATTGCCTAACTCACGGAAGGTGTCGAAGACGTGCTCTCTCTGCTCAAGCGGGATGCCCACGCCTGTGTCCGTCACACTAGTACGCACCATGTCGCCATACTCTGAGCAAGCCACTGTGATCACGCCCTTGTCCGTATACTGCACGGAATTCTCGATCAGATGTCGTAGCAGTGCCTCTATCGCCTCATGATTAGTCTCTACCGCAAGATCGTCAGACAGCTCCGACTCGAAGAACATCCTCACACCCTCCTTACAACGGGGACGCATGGCGTCGACCATGTGACGGCAGAGGTGATTAGGCGAGATGGTATAGTTGATGGGCAGCGACTTCTTGCTCTCGTAGAGCGACAACTCTGCCAGCTCGTCGATGATCTTGGTGATGTGCTTCGAACTGTCCTTAATGTGGCGGCTCAGTTCCTCACGCTCCTCTGGCTGCAGCTCCATATCCTTCATGCCGAGGATGTCCGAGAAGCCCTCAATCGGGTTCAGAGGCGCACGCAGCTCATCCGTGATGTGGGTGATGAACTCGTTCTTCATGTCGAAGGCTTTCTCTGCTTTCTGACGGGCTTTCTCCAATTTGGCATTCTCCTTCTCCAGATACTTGATGCGGCGATGATGCTGCCAGATGACCAGGGCGAGGATGACGACGATGGCAACTGCGAGCGTCAGGAGGAACAGCTGTTTCCACTTGGCATTCTCGTCCTCCAGCATCTTCTGCTCCAGCTTCATACGCTCGTTATTCATCTGCACGAAGCAGCTGGCCACCACGTTGCCATGCGAGACAAGCACGATCGAGTCGTTGATCTTCTTGAACTTCGCCATATATTCGTAGGCCTTGTCGTTATTACCCATACGGTGATAGATGACGGCCATGCGCTCGGCACGACTCTCTGGCGACAGATCCTCACAGAGACGCAGCGCCTCGTCAAAGTTGCCGTTGATGATCTGGTAATTCACCTCTACCACGGGTTCAACAGTGCCGATACCGTCTGATGCCTTCAGGGCCTGCAGCTCGTTGTAGATGCTGTCGTAGAGTTCCTTTTTGTTCTGATTGAAGGCAAACTGGCTCAGTCTGAACAGGGCCCTGCCCTTATGGATGGGTGCCACGTTGGGTTCTGCGATGATCTGACGGGCATACATCAGTCCTGCTTTCTGGTCCTTGCGGTGGTTGGCTATCTTCATCAGCTCCTGCAGGTCGTCGCCTGCACTCTCGCCAGGGAAGTACTTGTGTCTGAAGTCAACGGCCTTCTTGAATCCCTCCTCGGCAGCATTGTAGTCCTGCTTCTGAAGGGCGTTCACGGCTTTGGTGTGCAGGGCGATATAGTTTCCCCAGTAACTGTTCTGGCCTTCTGCATAGTCAGCAATCTTGTCGGCTATCTCCTCGGCCATCATATAGTTCTGGTGGGTAGCCTCGTAGGTCGACTGGTTTCCCCAAGTGACGTAGAACAGCCGCTCATTGCCCTGTTTCTGGCATTCGGCCTTCAGCGCCTCTGTGACTTCCATAAACGCATCCTTGTCATTCGTACTGATAAGTCTTAACATTTCCGACTCCATTTTCATGATATGGAGGTTGTCCTGAGCCATCGTGCTCAGGCTTATCAGACAGATCAACGGTAATATTAAAAAGTTAATCTTTCTTCTCATAATCTCTGTTTTTTTACTGGCAATTTCATATTTTAGGGAGTTAATCGTGATGCAAAGATACAAAAAAATATTTGAATTCGTTTGGTTTTCTCAAAAAAAATACATATCTTTGCACTACTTTTGCTAAATATTACCAACGATCATGAACAGATTTTGGATAATCATACTGTGCTTTACACTATTAACCGCCAACGTTTCCGCCCAGTCGGACAGCGTTCAGATTTATTCTGCTGAGAGGCCTCTGGTCTTCGAGGACTCTGAGAGTATCTGGCCCTATACCTTCCTGAATGACAAGGGTGAACCCGAGGGTTATTGCATCGACCTGCTCCAGTTGTTGATGCAGAAGCTCGGCATCCCCTACGTCGTTCGTCTGAAGAACCATCAGGAGGTGCTTCAGGACCTGAAGGACGGTAAGGCTGACCTGATCCTCGGTCTGGGCGATGTCTATGAAGAGAAATACGGCCATTACGGTCACACCACCATCACACTGCTCACCCAGAGCGTGGCCACCCCGAAAGGACAGAGGGTAGCCATCAAGTCGTTCCGTGACCTCAAGAATCAGATGGTGACCGTCAAGGACTCCGGCCTCTGCCACCACCTGATGGTCGACTACGGCTGGGGCGACCACGCCATCGTGCGCCACGATATGGCCAAGGCCATCCAGGAGATCTCCAACAAAGGCGAGGGTCAGATTGTGTGGAACACCCTCACGCTGAAATGGCTCATCAACCACTATCACCTGGATAACATGTCACTCACCCCCGTGAACATGCCACATGGTGAGACCAAGTTCCTGTCTACGGATCAGCACCTGCTCGATCTCATCGACAAGATCTATGCCGAGCTCAGTGCCACCGAACAGCTGCTGCCACTCGAGCAGAAATGGCTCTACCCCGATCGCGAGGTGCCTGGGCGCCCCCTCTGGGAGTGGTATGTCGCAGGTCTCGCACTGCTCGTACTGGCCCTGATCTTCTTTTTATTCGCACGCGCATGGCGGAAGAAGGCGCGTACCGCAGCCGACATCCAGAAGATGGTCACACAGGTCAACGGGATCATGGAGAGCGACAAGATACGCTTCTGGGCCTACCTGGTCAGAAAGCACCAATTCATATGGTACGACCACAACGGACAGCCCTCGGACACCTATAGTCCCGACGAATTCATGAAGCGCTACAGCAAGGACGACGCCACACGGCTCACAGCCGCCATCGAGCGCCTCGTGACGCGACATAAGGACGAAAAGGGACGTGAGGATGAGGAAGAGACCCTTGAGCTGAGAGCCAGGGATCAGGAGTGTGACGACTATGAGCTTCATGACTTTGTCGTCAACCTCACCATTCTCGCCCGCAACAAGCTGAAGAAGCCCGCCGTCATCTTCGCCGCCAAGCGCGAGATCACCAAGGAGCACCACCTCAAGCGCATCAATGCCGAACGCTCCCTGCGCTACCTCTCGGTGTTCTATAACGACGAGTCGGGCAACATCTATTTCAACGGCGACGGCGTGCTGCTCAATGCCAACGCCAAGGCCAGCGAACTGCTCGCCTGCGACATCGACAAGATGGCCAAGGAGCACGTCCACGTCAACGACCTCTTCCACACCACCTTCACCAGTCTGCAGGAAGCCGACGGCTACTGTGGCACGATGACCGTAGACAGCCGCACCGTCGTTTTCAAGATGAAGGCCGTCTTTAACAATGAAAAAGAATTGATAGGCTTATTTGTATTCTGCGTATGAGACAACGACATATGACCTTCCTGATCCTCCTGCTGGCCTCTGTTCTCCAGACGACAGCACAGACACTGAACGACAGATACAACCGTCAGCGCCCCGTCGTGATCGTTATCGACAATAGCAATATCTCATCTTTCGATGACAAAGGCCTACCCCCGGGCTGTTATGAAACCCTTATCAAGGCTGTCACCGATGAGTCGAATCTGCCGTGCCGCATCTTCATGAAGGGCAAGGACGAAGCGCGCCAGGACTTCGAGCGTGGCGAGGCTGATATCCTCATCACTGACCCCAGGAACTACCAGAACCCCAACTGTGTTGTCTCGAAGAATGCCATCGTCTACATACCGACAGGCAACGGCTCCACTGCCGAGGCCCGTCCGATTGGCAAGGACCGCCAGCTTATCGAGAGCCTTGACGACACGTTTGCGCGCCTGAAGGAAAGCGGCTACATCTCCATGATCAAGGACCGCTGGATCCATCCTGAGCGCGCCATCCCCGAGCCGAAACCTGTACCCCTATATATCGCCATCATCCTCTTCGTCCTCGCAGCCATCCTCCTCGTGCTCACGCTGCTGCTCATGCTGCATAACCGCCTTACACGCCGCAATGCCAAGGTGCTGCGCGAGATGATCCTTCAGGAGCCCCACCTGGAACAGTTCTACAACGTCGAGGACAACCAGGCCGCCCATGACCTCATCCACAAGTACAACGCCATCCTCTGCAACCCCTTCGTCGCCATCTCGTTTTACGACCATAACGGGCAATTCATCATCGAGAACGACGCCATGCGACAGCTCGGCGAAGTAGACACGACACCTTACCGTCAGCCGTTATACAACGCTGAGGGCGAGGTCACCAATTACTTTGTCGCTATCCGCCGCCCAACCACTACTTAAACTGGAACAGATGTACGAATCCGGTAGTCTGGAACACGTCGTACACCTCTTCTCTCAACCCCTTGATAAACAGGTCGCAGTGGTTGGCACAGCA
>JAEETB010000241.1 GCA_016286575.1 Prevotella sp. | reverse complement strand
ATGGGAACAGGAGTCGTTCCTCAGAAAGGACGATGGTTTACATTCCAGATTTCATACAAATTCTAAGAAAAACCGACGCTCTATCTTGAGAATTCAGAAAAATATTATCTTTTTTTGAATATTTTGCTATTTAGACTTTGCAATTTGCGGGAAATTGTTTACCTTTGCACCACTTTATAAAGTAAACGAAACAAATCAAGCAAGAATGGAAGCTTTTTTCAGGACGCACAGATACCTCGTTGAGCACGTCAATGCTCCAGTTCGTCGCATTCTCATGGATGAGATCGACTGGAACGACCGCATGATCGGTATCAAAGGTACGCGTGGGGTCGGAAAGACCACATTCCTCTTGCAATATGCCAAAGAACACTTCGATATACTCGACAAACAGTGCCTGTATATCAACATGAACAACTTCTACTTCCAGGGAGAGGGTATCGCCGATTTCGCAGGCAACTTCTACCGCCATGGTGGCCGCGTCCTGCTCATCGACCAGGTCTTCAAGCAGCCTAACTGGAGCAACGAACTCCGCAAGTGCTATGACCTCTACCCTAACCTGAAGATTGTGTTTACAGGTTCCAGCGTGATGCGACTGAAGGACGAAAACCCAGAACTCAACGGAATCGTGAAATCCTACAACCTTCGTGGATTATCCTTCCGCGAGTTCATCAACCTGCTTACGGGCAACACCTTCCACCCCTACTCCCTCGAGGAGATTCTCAGCGACCACGAGCGCATCATCAAGCAGATCCTGCCCAAAGTGTCGCCCAACCGCTATTTCCAGGATTATATCCATCATGGATTCTATCCCTTCTTCCAGGAGCACCGCAATTACAGCGAGAACCTCCTGAAGACGATGAACATGATGACCGAGGTCGATATCCTGCTCATCAAGCAGATCGAGTTGAAATACCTCACAAAAATCAAGAAACTCTTTTACCAGATTGCAGAAGACGGACCGTCGAAGGCCCCCAATGTCAGCAAACTGGCACAGGACATCGAGACCAGCCGAGCCACTGTGATGAACTACATCAAGTATCTCACCGATGCACGACTGCTCAATCTCATCTATCCCCTGGGACAGGACTTCCCCAAGAAGCCCGCGAAGATCATGCTCCATAACTCCAACCTCATGTATGCCATCTACCCCATCAAGGTCGATAAGCAGGAAGCCATGGAGACGTTCTTTGTCAACTCCTTGTGGAAGGACCACAAAGTCAACTCTGGCAGCCGCGACTGCAACTACATCGTCGACGGCAAGCAGAAGTTCCGCATCGTCGATGCAAAGGCTCCGACCAAGATGCGCCTGTCGCCCGATATCATTTACGCCCGCTACAACACGGAGATTGGCAAGGGCAATCAGATACCACTATGGCTCTTGGGATTCCTATATTAAAGATAAAAAGTAAATAGTTAATTATATAACTAAACAAATACAATTAGTTTTTCATTTTATAAATATCAAAAAAATGGCTAAAGAAAAGAAGTTTATCACCTGTGATGGTAACGAGGCTGCGGCTCACGTGAGCTATATGTTCTCGGAGGTAGCTGCTATCTACCCCATCACCCCGTCTTCGCCTATGGCGGAGCATGTTGACGAGTGGGCTGCCCGTGGTCGTAAGAACCTCTGGGGCCAGACCGTCAGTGTTCAGGAAATGCAGTCAGAGGCTGGTGCTGCCGGAGCCGTTCACGGTTCACTGCAGGCTGGTGCCCTCACCACTACATTTACCGCTTCTCAGGGTCTGCTCCTGATGATCCCTAACATGTACAAGATCGCTGGTGAGCTGATTCCTACCGTGTTCGACGTATCTGCACGTACACTGGCTTCTCACTCACTCTGTATCTTTGGTGACCACCAGGACGTGATGGCTTGCCGTCAGACTGGTTTCGCTATGCTCTGCGAAGGTGGTGTACAGGAGGTGATGGACCTCACCGCTGTGGCTCACCTGGCTACCCTCGAGACCTGCGTACCGTTCGTTAACTTCTTCGACGGTTTCCGCACCTCTCACGAGTACCACAAGATCGAGCTCATGGATCAGGAGGACATCCGTCCCCTCGTAAAGGAAGAGTACATCAAGCGTTTCCGCGATCGTGCTATGTCTCCTGAGCGTCCTATCACACGTGGTACCGCTGAGAACCCCGAGACATTCTTCACACACCGTGAGGCTTGTAACCCCTACTACGACTCAGTACCCGAGGTAGTTGAGAAGTACTTAGGCGAGATCTCTAAGATCACAGGCCGTGAGTATCACCTGTTCTCTTACTATGGAGCCAAGGATGCCGACCGCATGATTATCCTCATGGGTTCTGCTACTGACGCAGCCCGCGAGGCTATCGACTACCTGAATGGCCAGGGCCAGAAGGTGGGTATGATCTCTGTTCACCTCTATCGTCCGTTCTCTATCAAGCACCTGCTCGCAAGCGTTCCCAAGAGCGTGAAGAAGATTGCCGTTCTCGACCGTACGAAGGAGCCAGGTGCAAATGGCGAGCCTCTGTACCTCGACGTAAAGGACGCTTACTACGATGTAGAGGATCGTCCTCTGATCGTGGGTGGCCGCTATGGTCTTGGTTCTCACGACACCACACCAGCTCAGATCATCAGCGTGTTCAACAACCTCGCTATGCCCGAGCCTAAGAACCACTTCACCATTGGTATCGTCGACGACGTGACCTTCACCTCTCTGCCCGCAGTTGAGGAGATTGCTCTCGGTGGTGCTGGCATGTTCCAGGCTAAGTTCTACGGTCTGGGTGCTGATGGTACCGTAGGTGCTAACAAGAACTCAGTAAAGATCATTGGTGACAATACCGACAAGTACTGTCAGGCTTACTTCTCTTACGACTCTAAGAAGTCAGGAGGTTTCACCTGCTCTCACCTGCGTTTCGGTGATACACCTATCCGCTCTACCTACCTGGTAACCACACCTAACTTCGTGGCTTGCCACGTTCAGGCTTACCTCCACATGTACGACGTGACTCGCGGTCTGCAGAAGAACGGTCAGTTCCTGCTGAACACCATCTTCGACGACGCTGAGCTCGAGAAGTTCATGCCTAACAAGGTAAAGAAGTATTTCGCTGAGAACAATATCACCGTTTACACCATCAACGCAACGAAGATTGCACAGGAGATCGGTCTGGGTAACCGTACCAACACCATCCTCCAGTCTGCATTCTTCCGCATCACAGAGGTTATCCCCGTTGAGCTCGCTGTTGAGAAGATGAAGGCTGCTGCCTTGAAGTCTTACGGTGCCAAGGGTCAGGACGTGGTTGATAAGAACTATGCCGCTATCGACCGTGGTGGTGAGTACAAGCAGTTTACTGTGAAGCCCGAGTGGGCTAACCTGCCCGATGATGCTGAGAAGGTTGACGACGCTCCCGCATTCGTTAAGGAGCTCGTTCGTCCTATCAATGCCCAGGCTGGCGACCTGCTGCCTGTCAGCGCATTCGTTAAGCACGGCACAGCCGACGGTTCTTGGGAGGTTGGTACTGCCGCTTACGAGAAGCGTGGTGTTGAGGCCTTCGTTCCCGTATGGAACAAGGACAACTGTATCCAGTGTAACCAGTGTGCTTACATCTGTCCTCACGCAGCTATCCGTCCGTTCGTATTCGACGAGAACGAGATCAAGGGCTTCGCTGCTGCAGGCGATACCCTCGAGATGAAGGCTCCTGCCGCTATGAAGGGCATGAACTTCCGCATCCAGGTATCTGTACTCGACTGTCTGGGCTGCGGCAACTGTGCCGATATCTGTCCGGGCAATCCTAAGCTGGGTAAGGCCCTCACGATGGCTCCGTTCAACCCCGATGCTGACAACATGAAGCAGGAGGCTAAGAACTGGGAGTACTGCGTGAAGGAAGTGAAGAGCAAGCAGGATCTCGTTGACATCCGCTCTAACGTGAAGAACTCACAGTTCGCACAGCCTCTGTTCGAGTTCTCAGGCGCTTGCTCTGGTTGCGGTGAGACTCCTTACGTGAAGCTGATCTCTCAGCTCTTCGGTGATCGTCAGATGATTGCCAACGCTACAGGTTGTTCTTCTATCTACTCTGCTTCTATTCCTTCTACTCCTTACACCAAGAACGAGAAGGGTCAGGGTCCAGTCTTCAACAACTCACTGTTCGAGGACTTCTGCGAGTTCGGTCTCGGTATGGCTCTGGGTAACAAGAAGATGAAGGAGCGCGTAGCTAAGCTGCTCCAGGAGATGATCGACGGCAACGCCAGCGACGAGTACAAGGCTCTCGCTCAGGAGTGGATTGCTAACAAGGACGACGCCGACAAGACCAAGGAGATTGCTCCGAAGCTGCGCAAGTGTATCGCTGAGAGCGCTGCCAAGGGCTGCCCCGTTTGCAAGGAACTCCAGACACTGGATCACTACCTCGTAAAACGTAGCCAGTGGATCATCGGTGGTGACGGTGCTTCTTACGATATTGGTTACGGCGGTCTCGACCACGTGATTGCTTCTGGTGAGGACGTTAACATTCTCGTGCTCGATACTGAGGTTTACTCTAACACTGGTGGTCAGGCCTCTAAGGCTACTCCTCTTGGTGCTATCGCTCAGTTCGCTGCTCAGGGTAAGCGCATCCGCAAGAAGGATCTCGGTATGATTGCCACCACTTACGGATATGTATATGTAGCTCAGATTGCTATGGGCGCTGACCACGCACAGACCCTCAAGGCTATCCGCGAGGCTGAGGCATGGCACGGACCTTCAATCGTCATCGCTTACGCTCCATGTATCAACCACGGTCTGAAGGCCAAGGGCGGTATGGGTAAGAGCCAGGCTGAGGAGAAGAAGGCTGTTGAGTGCGGTTACTGGCACCTGTGGCG
>JAEETB010000016.1 GCA_016286575.1 Prevotella sp. | reverse complement strand
TCTTTGGAGGCTTTGCGCCTCCAGCCGCTTGGCAAACCACTGCAGTGTTTTTCATGGTTTATGGCTCCGCCTGAGCGAGTGTCAACACTTTCAGGAAAATGTCAACGAAATTAGGAACGCTGTCAACGATTTCAGGAAGATTGTCAACTTGTCCAGTAAAACGACTGTCAACCACATCAGGAAATAAGCAAAAAACTGTCAACCGAAATTAGGAAAAGACACACACAATTTTGGATGTCTGAAAAGGCACAATTTTCAGAACGTGTCTTTTTACGTGTCTTTTTTGCGATTTAATTTGCAAAACACATGATTTTTTCGTACATTTGCATTGTCGAAAGGAAAGATCGGATAGTCGGCCATTAAAGATAAAAATTGTGACCATTAAATCTAGAAATTGCGCGCATTAATGGTAGCAAGAAATTCTCTTAAAAGGCTTGCAAGAAGTGTTTTTCAGAGACACAGAGAATATTAATAAATTATTCAACACACTATTTCTTGGCAAAGCCGAGCGAGCCCAAGAACGAAGGGATCAAATTGCTCTTTGACATCGTTGAAACAAGTTTTACCGAACAGGTCACACAGGTGAGTTTTGTCCGTCAGTAAGATGCTAAGAATCTGCACGACACAAAGAGGCTTTTTTGTGTTAAAGATTTGGTTTATTCCTCGGTTATTCGTATCTTTGCACAAAATTAGATAATCTGAAGAGTATGAACGAGAACAAGAACGAGCAGCAGGGACTGCAACTGGAGCTGCCGCAGGACGTGGCGCAGGGTGAGTATGCGAACTTCGCTATCATCACTCATTCGAGTAGTGACTTTATCGTGGACTTTGCACGGGTGATGCCGGGACTGCCGAAGGCACAGGTGAAAAGCCGCGTGATCCTGGCTCCTGAGCATGCGAAGCGTCTGCTGGGGGCGCTGCAGGAGAACATCATGCGCTACGAGAAGGAGTTTGGACCGATCAGGATTCCGAACCAGGAACCGCGCACGGCGAAGCCCTTCGACCTGCCTCAAGGTGAGGCGTAGAAACAACAATCCCCAGCCAGTCGGCCGGGGATTATTGTTATGATTGTCCTAACCTTACTCGGGGATGACGGAGAACGTCAGCTTCTCGTAGCCCTCGAAATCGTCGAACTGCAACTGGAAGGTGGTGTACTGGTAGTAGTTACCTCCCGTGTTGTGGGTATCCTTTACCGGCTTGCTCTTGGCAAGGGCATTGAGAATGCGGTTGTAGAGGACCTTGTCGTTCTTCTCGTCCTCAATCTGGATGGCCATAGAGGTAACGATACCATTCTCAACCTTGTAGGTGTAATCACCCGCAGCATAGAGCTGGAAGGCATCGGTCTCGAGGATCGTCTCCAGTTCGCCTACTGCTGCCTCGAGGTCTTCCTTGGCCCAGTTGACATAGTTGATGGGCTCCAGATTGGCATCGAGCTTGATATAAGTCGTGTCACAATCGTTGGTGACATTGGTCTCTTCTGCAAAAACAACAGTGCAGGTCAGCATCATCGCACCAACCAGCAGGGATTTCATCATCGTGTTCATCATCTTCATCATCTCTTTTTACGATTAAGTATGTTACTCTTTTTACTCTTAGACGTTGCAAAGGTACACATTTATTAATTAGGTAACAAGATTTTTTTGATAAAAATTCAAAAAAAAGCCGTAAACGATTACCTTTTTGATAAAAGTCAATGAAGAATAGTGTCATTTTGACACAAAAACAAATCTCCCAGCCGAAACTGGGAGATTCATGGGGGTTAGTCGTTGACGGGTCGGATGACGAACGTGAAGTCATAATCCTGATATGGCAGGAGGTACTCCTTACGCGGCCAGGCTCCCCACGAGTTGACACAACCGAGTCCCATCTGGCGCTGCTGGATATGCACCTGGGTGAGCGGACGTTCTACAAGGTCGCCTGAGTGGCGCCCGATCTTCTTATCCTTCGTGACACCGTCGTCGAGATCCTCTACGAGGAAGTGGAGCGCACTGGCCTCCATCGGGGCATCGCTGAAGAACTCGAGTCCCCTACCCTCGGCATTGAGCACGCGGAACCAGCGGACATCGGTGTGGTTGCCCGACTCCTGGGGGCGTACATAGGGGAAGTACTCGGCTGACACCTTATTATTATATATACCAAGGAACTCTGAAGAGTTGCGGTCGATGTAGTTCTCGACAGGACCACGTCCGTAATACTGGATGGCATCGTACTGACGAGGCATCTGGAGCTGCACGCCATAGCGGAACATCGGAGCGACCTCTGTACCCTGGGCTGCCTTCAGCTGCTCGCGGACAATCACCTCGCCCTCGGCATTGAGGGTATAGGTCATCGTCAGACGGCCCTTGACATCGGGCATATCGAAGCCTACGGTGACGGTGTTGCCATCGACCTTGAAATCGGCTACCTTCAGCTGAGGATCCTTCCACACGGCAAACCTGCTCTGGAGGCCTGCACCGTAGTCGTTGTCAGTAGGTGCACGCCAGAACTCGGGGGTGACTGAGCGACGATCGAGGAGCATGGGCTCGCCATCGACATCGAGGTAGTCGATCAGGCCTGACTCCTTTCCGATGGTCAGAGTGGTACCAGCGGTCTCGAGCTTGACGTAGCTCGTGGTCTCCTCGCAAGAGAAGTCGGACTCTACTGGCTGGACCTTGATCTCAGGGAAGGGATAGCACTGGGCGACGAACTGCTGGCGGGCGAGCACCTGACCCTTGTCGATGAGGGGCTGGGCCTCGCGGCTGCGGAACTCGAAGTTGACCGTGATCTCCTCGTTGGGATGATGGGCAGTGACACGGGCGAGGGTGCTGGCCAGCTCCTCGACAGTGAAGGCCTTGCGCTGCTGGGGAGCGATGCCACTGATGTCGACGGTGCCGCTGTGCTTCTTCACCTTCCAGATGAGTTCGAGGTCATCGAGCGACTTGAAGAAGTTCTCGTTGTAGACTTCGAACTTACCGTCCTTCAGTCCCTGATCGGTGATCCAGGCGTTCTGATAATAGTAGGCGACCTCGTAGGCGTGAGGATTGAGCCGGCGATCGGGGGCAATCAGTCCGTTGCAGTTAAAATTATGGTCTGAGGCGGGATAGCGTCCGTAGTCGCCACCGAAGGTAAAGATCTCCTTCCCTGTAATGGGGCTCTTGTCGCGCAAGCCCTGATCGACGAAGTCCCAAATATAGCCTCCCTGATAGACGGGGTACTGACGGATAAGATCCCAGTATTCCTTGAAGCCGCCCATGGAGTTACCCATCGCGTGGGCATACTCGCACTGGATAAGGGGCTTCACGTCATTTCCACCTCCCACAGAGGTGCCCTTATAGTTGGCTGCCTCATTCTTGGAATACTTCTCGCAGTCCTCATAGCCCATATACATCGGACAGAAGATATCGGTCTTTCCCTCGAGCTCGGCACGCTCATACTGACAGGGGCGGGTCTTGTCGAAAGCCTTCACCCAGTCGTAGGCCTTCTCGAAGTTAGGACCATAGCCTGCTTCGTTGCCCAGTGACCAGACGATGATGCTGGGATGATTCTTATAGGTAATCATATTACCCTCCTGGCGCTCGATGTGGGCGAGCTCAAACAGGGCATTCTTAGCCAGCGTCTTCTCCCTGTAGCCCATACCATGAGACTCGAGGTTGGACTCGGCAGTCAGATAGATTCCGTACTCGTCGCAGAGATCATACCAACGGGGATCGTCGGGATAGTGGCAGGTGCGAACGGCGTTGATATTCATCTGCTTCATGATCTTGATGTCCTGAATCATGCGCTCGACAGAGACGATATATCCGCCATCGGGATCGAGCTCATGACGGTCGGCTCCCTTGATGAGGATGGGCTGTCCGTTGACGAGCAACTGGCCTCCCTTAATCTCAATATGGCGGAAACCGATCTTCTTGCGAACCACCTCGAGCACCTTGTCGCCCTGACGCAGTTGGATCTCCAATGTATATAAATAAGGTGTCTCAGCAGTCCAGGGCTTGGCTGATGGAACATTAAACATTAAAGATGAATCATTAAATTTCAGCCCTTCTGCTATAACCTGTCCATTTGCATCGTAGAGGGTGGCCTCGGCATCGGCCTTACCGCCTGCTACCTTCGCTTCGACAGAGAGAATGCCCTTGCCATCCAGATAGTCCTGTCCGACGGTGAAATCCTGCAGGTGGACCTTCGGGGTGGCATAGAGATAGACCTCACGGGCGATACCTGTAAAGCGCCAGAAGTCCTGATCCTCGAGGTAAGAGCCATCGCACCAGCGCATGATCTGCATGGCGATGAGGTTCTTGCCTGGCTTCAGGTATTTCGTGATATTGAACTCGGCTGCGACCTTGGAGTCCTCAGAGTAGCCCACGTACTTGCCATTGACCCAGACGAAAAGGTTGCTCGTGGCTGAACCTACATGGAAGAACACCTCCTGACCCTTCCAGTCGGCTGGCAGGTCGAACTCACGACGATAGGAGCCAGTGTAGTTGTTGGTCTCGCCAATATAAGGGGGATTGCTCTCAAAGGTGGTACACCAGGCATAGCCCATATTCTTATAGATCTTGTCGCCATAGCCATTGAATTCGAAGAGTCCCGGCACAGGGAAGTCGGCCCACTTGGAATCGTCGAACTTCAGCGAGAAGAAGTCCTTGGGGGCATTCTGATGATCCTTGACGAAATGGAATTTCCACATGCCCTCCATCGAGAGAAATCGGGCAGATGCACTCTTGTCGCCCTTGGCCTTATCGGCTGATTCGAAGGCGAAGAAATGAGCTCGTCGTGGCTCACGGTTCTGCTGGTTCACGCCAGGGTCCTGCCATACGGGCAGCTTCTGAGCGCTGGCGGATAGGGACAGCAGCAGGAAAAGACTGAATACTTTTGATTTCATAAGCACAAAAAATGTTATAGTTTCGAGATTTGCGGACAAAGTTACGAAAATATTTGGGAAATACCAAATAAAAATGTAAATTTGCAAAGGTTTTTATAAGAACATATTTAATTGCAAAATGAAGAAAGAGGAACGATTTACGAGGATATTGGCACATTTCAAGGAGCAGATGCCCCACGTGACTACCGAACTGGAGTTTGGCAGTGTGTTCCAGCTGTTGGTGGCGGTTATCCTGAGCGCGCAGTGTACGGACAAGCGCATCAATCAGGTGACGCCTGAGCTGTTTCGACGTTTCCCCGATGCCAAGACGATGGCTGAGGCAGAACCTGAAGACGTGCTGGCGTATATCCGCAGTGTGTCGTACCCCAATGCGAAGGCAGACCATCTGGTGAAGATGGCCAGAGCCCTAACGGAGCGGCACGACGGAGAGGTGCCCTCAGACATGAACGAGCTGCTGGATCTGCCTGGTGTAGGCCGTAAGACTGCCAACGTGATCAGGAGCGTCGCCTTCGGAGAATCAGCACTTGCTGTCGACACCCATGTGTATCGTGTAGCCCATAGGCTGGGACTCGTGTCGAAACGTGCCAACACGCCCTACAAGGTAGAGCAGGAGCTCGTCAAGCATATCCCTGCGGAAGACATTCCCGATGCCCACCACTGGCTGTTGCTTCACGGGAGATACGTGTGCACCTCGAGGAAGCCGCATTGCGAGAAATGCGAAATAGAATCCCTCTGCCCGAAACAGACAGAGGGATCCAAATTATCTTAAAAATAGAGCAGTTACTTTTTCTTCTTGTGCTCCCAGTTACCACGAAGAGCCCTGCGGTGGAAACGGTTCTCAGCCCTGATGACATCGTAGACCTTTGAAGCTGGCAGCACCTCGAAGAACTTCGCATGATAACTCTGACAGATGCGCTTCTGCTCGAGTTCGAGCTCGTCGCGTTTCTCCACTGCCTTCCGACATGCTTTATCGTCAGTAGGCTTGTTTTTACCCAGATCCTTCATCTGCTTATAGACAGCGCGCTGCTTACTCTGCATCTCACGGTAGATGGGGAAGAACTTCGCTGCCTCGTCGGCTGTGAGACTGGCCTCCTGAGTGATAAACTGCTCGAGATCGGCCTGGAACTTCTCAGGCGAGAACTTCTGCTGCTCTTCAGCACTGGCTGATATGAGGGTGAACAGGAAGAGGGTGATCAATATAAAATGTTTCATCGTGTTGGTTAAATTAATTTTCTGACAACAAGGCATAGATATCATGATTGTCGAGCATCATGTAGTCGGCAGCCTCATCAATCGACTCCTCTACCGTCTCCTGCTGGACAGCCAACTGAGCTGGCGCCTGAGGCTGTGCCTCCGGCTGAGACATGAACAACCAGGCGGCACCCGAGATGAACAAGGCAGCAATACAGGCTGCTGCGATGTAGAGGGGACGACGCATACGCACCTGGCGCGCCTTTGCAGGGCGCTCGGGCAACTGCTGCATCAACTGGGAGGTAAATGCTTCGAAATAGCCCTCGGGAACCTGGTATGGATTCCGACGACCAACTCTTTCTTCTATGTACTTTTCGTCACTCATTTGTATATCAGACGTATTATTAATCAATTAGTTTAATCGTGAGCCTTAAAAAATGCAGCAATTTTCTTCACTGCGATGTGATAGGAGGCTTTGAGGGCACCTTCGGAGGTGTTCAGCAGACGGCTGATGTCCGCGTACTTCATATCCTCGAAATAACGAAGCTGGAAGACCGTCCGCTGCACTTCGGGCAGGGAAGCGACAGCCTCCTGCAACAGGGCCTCAGCCTCAGAGCCGTCGAAATAGGGATCGGCCATCAGCGTACGAGCCACACTCAAGTCGTCAGATGTAGTCAGGGATCTCTGCTTATTGCGACGGATGAAGTCGATACACTCATTGATGGCGATACGCGAGAGCCACGTCGACTCCTTCGCATCGCCGTGAAAGGTATCGAAAGCGTTCCAGGCTTTCAGGAACGTATTCTGAAGCAGATCGTTGGCATCTTCGTGGGACATCACCATACGACGGATCATCCAGTACAACTGTTCGCTATACTGGTGTACCAACTTCTCGAAGGCAGCACGTTGCGTCTTCGGATCCATCATCGTACGGAAACCTTGCGCACTACATCGCCCACCTTCACGATGTAGCAACCCTTGGGAATATTCAGTTCAAATCTCTGTGCCGGACTACTGATACGTTCCTCCATGACACGTTTACCTGTCAAGGAGATGACCTCGAGGACCTGTCCCTCTGCACCAGTGACACTTAAGGTGCCATTAGTATAGGATATAGAGGTCGCCATTGCCGTAAGCGGCACCATCAGCGACATCATGAGTCCTGCGACGAATATGAGCAATCTTCTATGCATAAGTATCAATAACTGCGGCAAAGATATGAAATAAATGTGAAAATGCCAAATTTTTTGCCCAAAAACCGCATTTTTATTGCGCTCAGACGTCGAAAACGTCCATTTCGTTCGTCAAAAACGTGTTTTCGAACACTTCCTTGGCCTCATTGAGCAACACCTCTTCATTGTCGTAACGAGAGCTGTAATGACCCAACAGCAGCTTCCCTACCCCAGCCTCACGCGCCACCAGAGCTGCTTGTCGGGCTGTAGAGTGACAATACTTCTCGGCTGACTGCAGACGATCCTCGCCATAGGTGCTCTCGTGATAGAGCGTAGAGACGCCCTTGAGTTCGTCGGCCAACTGAGGCAGGTATTTCGTGTCGCTGATATAGGCATAGCTGCGCAACACATCCTCGGGTCTGCGGGTAGGCTTCTCGCTGATGAGATAACCGCAGCAGGGCACACGATGTTGCAGAGGGATGCTCTCGACGGTGATGCTGCGATCCTCGAAGACCACCTGTCGCTTCGTGGTGTCAATAGGATGGAACTCGACGGAGAAGCCCAGGTCGTGGGTATAGAACTGTATCTGATGTTCGAGTTCTGGTCCCAGCGCCTCTGGTCCATGCACATGAAGGGTGGCAATGCGCCCCACCAGTCCGAAGGTGGAGATCATGCCGATGAGTCCGAAGCAATGGTCGCCATGCAGGTGGGTGATGAAGACATGTCCCAGTTTGGTGAATCGCACCCTGCACTTGCGCAACTGCATCTGTGTGCCCTCGGCACAGTCGAGCATCAGAATCTTCTGACGCACCTCAATGACCTGCGACGAAGCGTTATGCCGGAGGGTGGGAAGTGCACTTCCACAACCCAGGATATGTACCTTGAAAGGATCCACGGGTCACTAAATCTTATTAAACTCGTCGAGCGTCTCTTCGAGTTCAAGGCCTCTAAGATCGATCTGCGGTTTGGGTTTCCAACGGTTATACTCGAAGGTCTCCTCCTCATCGCGCAGCCTGCCGATGGTCTTATAAGCCAGCGTGTCGCCACCGAGGATCAGGATTTCGTAAAGGTTTATCTCCTCCTCATCGCCTCCACCTTCGCGAACGGCCTGAATCTCGAGATTGCCATTGAAGATCTTCCATGTACGATAGTAAATATTGGTCATCTCTATGCTCTCGGCTATACCACCTTCCTTGATACGGATGCCCACCTCGGCACTACCATCAAGAGGATCGGGCATCACCCAGTCGCCCAACAGTGTATTGAGGTTGATGACCTTCGTGGCCACAGTCTTATCCGCATTCGCCATGATAGCCAGACGATCGCCACTCTGCAGACCACCAAAGACCTGACCTGCCTCCTGAGCTGTAGTGATACTCAGATGAAGGGTGTCGCCGCTATCGGTAAGCACCTCTAACGTATTCATCGCCGTAGCAGGTCCACAGAGACCATAAATCGTCTTATCGCGGGGCACGACATCCTCAATGTCGGTTGAGTCTTCCTCATAGACCATCGACTGTTGGGGCTTACTTCCGCCACCACAGCTGCCCAGCATCATGATGCCAGCAACCATCATTCCGATAAACAAACTCTTTCTCATATCATTATTTCATTTTCTCATTTTCTCAATCTCCTTCGCTTCTTCCCAGAGGGCATCCATTTCGCCCAGTGTCATATCCTTCAGGGGTTTACCCATCTTGATGCTGTGAGCCTCGATATAGTTGAAGCGGTCGATGAACTTACGATTGGTCATCTCGAGGGCGTTGTCAGGATTAAGCTTGTAAAGTCTGGCAGCATTGATGACGCTGAAGAGGAAATCGCCCAACTCCTTAGTGGAATTCTCCTTGTCCTCCTTGTTCAGTTCTGTCTCCAACTCATCGAGTTCCTCGCGCACCTTCTTCCACACATCCTGACGATCCTCCCAGTCGAAGCCTACATTGCGGGCCTTGTCCTGTATGCGATAGGCCTTAATCAGTGAGGGCAGCGCCTCAGGCACACCAGAGAGGACGCTCTTGTTGCCATCCTTCTCCTTGAGTTTGATCTGCTCCCAGTTCTCGAGGACCTGTGAGACGGTGGTAGGCTTAGGCGATCCTAGGTTTTCACTAGGACTTCCTATGTCGCTGGGGACATAGGGTAAGGGCTTAGGATCGACGGCATTAATCTGCGAGGGGTGATAGACATGCGGATGACGGGTGATCATCTTCTTCGTCAGCGCATCACAGACATCAGCCATATCGAACTGCTCCTTCTCTTCGGCAATCTTCGCATAGAAGCAGATATGGAGCAACACATCGCCCAACTCCTTACAGATATCGTGAATGTCGTTCTTGATCAAGGCGTCACAGAGTTCGTAAGTCTCTTCTATCGTATTGGGTCTCAGACTCTCGTTCGTCTGCTTCTTGTCCCATGGACAATTAGCCCTTAACGCGTCTAAAACGTCAAGAAAACGCCCGAAAGCCTGCATTTTTTCCTCTTTTGTATGCATAATCATGAAATTATTGGGGCAAAGATAACACTTTTCGGTGGATTTTTACTAATTTTGCAGCGATTTTTGAAAATTATTAAACATAAATATGGAACTTGCAAGCAAATACGACCCAAAAGAGGTCGAATCGAAATGGTATCAGTACTGGCTTGACCACAAACTCTTCGCCAGCAAACCCGACGGACGTGAACCCTACACAATCGTCATTCCTCCCCCCAATGTAACAGGTGTGCTCCACATGGGCCACATGCTGAACAACACAATCCAGGATATCCTGGTGCGTCGAGCCCGTATGGAGGGCAAGAATGCACTTTGGGTACCCGGCACAGACCATGCCTCTATCGCAACAGAGGCCAAGGTGGTGAAGAAGCTTGCCGAGCAGGGTATCAAGAAGCACGACCTAACACGCGACCAGTTCCTCGAGCATGCTTGGGACTGGACCCACGAACATGGTGGCATCATCCTGAAGCAGTTGCGTCGCCTGGGTGCCAGCTGTGACTGGGACCGTACAGCCTTCACGATGGACGAGACACGCTCAAAGAGTGTGATCAAGGTGTTCGTAGACCTCTATAACAAGGGGCTGATCTATCGTGGACTCCGTATGGTGAACTGGGATCCCAAGGCTCTGACTGCCCTCTCGACGGAGGAGGTCATCTATAGAGAGGAGCAGAGTCATCTGTTCCACCTGAAGTATTACGTAGCAGACATTGAAGACGGATCATTGAACATTGAACAGCTTCAGGCCGAAGGCAATGTAATCCACAAGGATGCTAAAGGTTACTATGCTGTCGTAGCCACCACCCGTCCTGAGACCATCATGGGTGATACCGCCATGTGTATCAACCCCAAGGACCCCAAGAACCAGTGGTTGAAGGGTCACAAAGTCACCGTTCCTCTGGTGAATCGTGTGATTCCCGTGATCGAAGACCGTTATGTAGACATCGAGTTTGGTACGGGCTGTCTGAAGGTTACTCCCGCTCACGATACCAACGACTATATGCTGGGCAAGACCCACAACCTCGAGACCATCGACATCTTCAATCCTGATGGCACCATCTCTGAGCAGAGTCCTATCTACGTGGGTATGGATCGTATGGACTGCCGCAAGCAGATCTCAAAGGATCTTCAGGAGGCTGGTCTGATGGAGAAGGTTGAGGACTATATTAATAAGGTGGGCTATTCAGAGCGTAATCCTGATACCGCCATCGAGCCACGTCTGTCTATGCAGTGGTTCCTCTCGATGAAGCACTTTGCAGATATCGCCCTGCCACCCGTGCTGAATGACGAGTTGAAATTCTATCCTCAGAAATATGTCAACACCTATAAGAACTGGCTCGAAAACATCCAAGACTGGTGTATCTCCCGTCAGTTGTGGTGGGGACACCGTATTCCTGCTTACTATTATAATGAAGAAGGCGACTTCGTAGTAGCCGAAACACGCGAGCAGGCTCTGAAGATGGCTCAGCAGAAGGATCCCAAGGTGACTGATGGCGACCTGCGTCAGGAAGAGGATGCCCTCGATACCTGGTTCTCATCATGGCTCTGGCCCGTCAGCCTCTTCGATGCTATCAACAATCCCGGCAACGAAGAGATCAAGTATTACTATCCCACATCTGTCCTCGTGACAGGTCCGGATATCATCTTCTTCTGGGTAGCCCGCATGATTATGGCTGGCTATGAGTATATTGGCGACATGCCGTTCAGAAGTGTCTACTTCACCGGTATCGTTCGCGATAAGCTGGGTCGTAAGATGTCCAAGTCGCTGGGTAACTCTCCCGATCCTATCGAACTGATCGAGAAATTCGGTGCTGACGGTGTTCGTATGGGTATGATGCTCTCTGCACCTGCAGGTAACGATATCCTCTTCGACGAGGCGCTTTGCGAGCAAGGACGTAACTTCAATAATAAGATCTGGAATGCCTTCCGTCTCGTCAAAGGTTGGAAGGTTGCAGACATCGAACAGTCAGAGGCTGGCAAGACGGCTACCTCATGGTTCGAGGCGAAGCTGCGCCAGACCAATGCTGAGGTCGACGATCTCTTCAAGAAATATCGCATCTCCGAGGCCTTGATGGCAGTCTACAAGCTGTTCTGGGACGAGTTCTCAAGCTGGTATCTTGAGATGGTGAAGCCCGCCTACATTAATGGTGAGCCCCAGCCTATCGACCAGCTGACCTACGACAAGACCCTTGAGTTCTTCGAGACCCTTCTGAAGATGCTCCATCCGTTCATGCCGTTCATCACTGAGGAGCTATGGCAGCACCTCTACGATCGTCAGAATGGCGAGAGCATCATGCGCGACAGCCTGAAACTCCCTGCTCCCACTGATGCTGACGAGAAACTCATTGCACAGATGGAGAACGTGAAGCAGATTATCTCTGGCGTCCGTATGGTTCGTAATCAGAAGAACATCGCACCAAAGGAGCAGCTCGAGTTGCAGGTTATCAACCAGAACGACTACGAAGACTTCTATCCCACCATCATCAAGATGGCCAACCTGAGCTTCATCAACATCGTTGTGGAGAAGGATCCCACCGCTTCAAGCTTCATGGTAGGTACTGATGAGTTTGCAGTGCCCGTTGGCGATATGATCGACGTTGAGGCCGAGATTGCCAAGATGGAGGCTCAGCTGCAGCACCTCGAGGGTTTCCTCGCTGGTGTGAAGAAAAAGCTCTCCAACGAGCGCTTCGTGGCCAATGCCCCAGAGGCCGTTGTCGCCCTCGAGCGCAAGAAACAGAGTGACTCTGAAGAAAAGATTGCAGCCCTGAAAGAAAGCATCGCTGCACTGAAGAATAAGTAAATCAATAAAATCCTTTTAGTTGTCATAAACAAATGGCAGGCACATGACATGTTAGAAGACTGATCATTGAAATACTTCATCTGGATCATACAGAACACAAAGGGTATCAGGATTAATTCACTGATCCGCATCGTTATTGGCATCGCAAGAGTGTCATGTGGTTTATTGACGGTATGGCTAAGTAAATACTTTATTGATGTTACCATCAGAACAGGTTCACCGAAGGACATCTATTTCATGATAGGTTTGTTAGTGATAACTGTGATAACCGTCATCCTTTTAAGACAAGCCTATTATTACATGACCATAGCAGCAGGAATCAAACAAACAAATGCCATCCGTCTGAGCCTTTTCAGCCAGCTATTCTCCAGACAGCTTTTCGATGAGCATGAAATACATTCTGGGGATGTCACTTCCCGCATGTCAAAAGACATTGAGACGGTCAGCAATGCCACAACGGACGTTATTCCCTTGATGATCGTCACAGGTACACAACTGCTCGGTGCCTTCCTGCTGATGCAGTCTATGGACAAACGCCTGGCTTGGGCTTTATTACTCATCACACCAGTCATGCTGTTTTTGGGAAAACTCATTTCCAGACATCTAAGGAAAATGACCCACGACATCCGTCAAGATGAAAGTCACATCCAGATGCGCATTCAGGAAGGCATGGAACAGAATGCCGTCTTGCGTGCACTCGGCAGTGAGGCATGGCTGACAGAGTTGCTTGACGGCCTACAGGTACAACTGGAAGGCAACATGATGAAACGTGCCCGCTTTATTGTAGGCATGAGAATTATCATGGGATGTGTATTTGGTTTAGGATATATGATTGCCTTTATCTGGGGCGGTTTACAGTTAAGAAACGGAATCATTTCCGTTGGTGTACTTACATCATTCCTTCAGCTGGTAGGTCAGATCCAGAATCCGATCCTGACGCTGATGAACATCGTACCACAGCTGATTCAGGCCGCAGCCAGCATTGACAGATTAGAAGAACTTGAGTCTGTACAAAAACAGAATCCAGAAGAAAAGTCAGAGAATTATCATCTGCCGTCTTTACAAGATGAGTGCATGGGTATCCGAATAACAAATGCCAGTTTCCGCTATGCATCAGGAGACCGCCAAATCTTGAATCAGTTTAGCCATGATTTCAAGCCAGGCTCCAAGACAGCACTGATGGGTCCCACGGGCATCGGCAAGACAACACTCTTCCGTCTGATGCTATCTCTGGTTAATTTGTCAGAAGGTCGCATTTCTATATATAATAATAAGGTGGAACATGTTATCTCAGAAGCTACACGACCATATTTTGTCTTCGTCCCACAGGGCAATACGCTCATGAGCGGTTCCATACGCAACAATCTTCTTCTTGCCAAACCCGATGCTTCTGATGAAGAATTAAAAGACGTGCTTCACACAGCGGCTGCTGATTTTGTCTTTGATTTGCCTGAAACAATTGATACAGAACTTGGGGAACGTGGCAGCGGTCTCAGCGAAGGACAAGCTCAGCGCATTGCCATTGCACGAGGACTATTACGACCTGGTTCCATCTTGCTGTTGGATGAAATCAGCGCATCACTCGATGAACAAACGGAAAGTCTCCTTTATAACCGTCTTTTCGCCAAATATCCGAAAAAAACGATGATATTCATCACCCACCGGACATCCATCACCAGAATTTGTGATGAAACGATCCAATGGACAGAATAAAATTACTCTTCAACTAATCCCTTTTCCTTCCATATTCCGATAATGGTAGTTACATCTTTCTGAGCTTTATCTTCAGAAACGACATATTCTTCACACAATGCAATCACTAGTGATGCTAACGTGAAGTTTCCTTGAGTCTGGGCCTCCTCCCATAGCCATGCTGCTGTCTCATTCAGGCAAAGCAGCTTCCCAAAATCAACAGAGGCCTCAAGACCTTCTGCCACTATCACCTTGTCACCTAAAACATCACGCAATACATATCCGTCTTTGATCTTCATCTCAATTCTATTATTTTTGACAATCTCTTTTCTCTACTATTGAAGCACACAGCATAGCTGCATCTGCGTCAGGTAAACACTCTAAATGCCACATGGGAACCTTGCTGATCAGTAGTTTCTCCGTCTCATCCAGTCCATCGGCCAGCTGACGGTTCCATCTCATACCAGAAATGCTGATCATCAAGGAGGCGTATGCCTGAATATTATTCATGCGCTTAATTTGATTGATAGAGGCCTGACTCAGAAGAACAATGCCTCCAATTGGATAACTCACATTCCTATAACAGGGTGTTTTACCACTCCATGGAGTACCATACACCCTAACCTCATCGTCTACAATACGTACAACAGGATTATCATCATTCACAAGTTCCGTTCCGTCAAGATGTTTCAGCCACAACCGCGAATGAGTACTCTTTCCTGTTCCGCTCTTACCCAAAAACAAATAACCAAAGCCATCTCTACTGACTACCGATGCATGAAAAAGGGCTGTTTTCTGTCTGGCGGTTGCCAGTGAGAACATAATCATGGCAGCATTGTCAAAAGCTAGTTTTTCATATCCTTCAGCTATGAACAAGCATGCATCACGAAATTGATCCGTTGTTTTTAGCCATCCCGCTATGGAATGGCCACTATAAAAAACGAAAGCAACACTGACGTGGGAAAGTGAGCCATATATAATCTTGCCTCCACCTTCAGACTGTCGATATATCTCGGTAAACTCTTTTGGTATATTCTGCCACTTTTCAATGGCGATATGAAACAATTCATCTTGACTGTCATCTACCACAAAAGCCTCGTATGGTGCAAAATTCAAACATTCCCATGAGTCATCATGAGCATGAACCGAAAAGTTAAATCCTGCGACCTGATAGTAACGACAAATCATTTATCTTATATGACATCTATGCTGATGTCCAGAAAACAAACAACATAAAAGAACACAAAAAAAGTATGCATATCATCATTGAAGTATGCATACTTTTTACTAATCACAAATCTTCACCCAATCTCTACCGGAGAACACGATTTGGTTGTACATACACCTTCACTTTCCGGATCTTGTTCATTGTCAGAACCAATTAAGAGGGTTGGAGCGTCAACTTCCATTTCCTCAATTTCTGGGGTAAAATACTCTTTCTTCATTGCCTAAATATGGTTTTATAATTATACAATTCACATTTTCGTTGCAAATTTACAACTATTTTTTCTTTTCTGCAAGTTTTTTGAGAAAAAAATAACAGATACATTAATTTTCATCACATAAGACCTTTTTTTAATAACCTGTCAGCAAACGTACGCACATCTTTAGATATAACTTCCAAAGGAGCATCATACATCTCTGACATCTCATGAGATATGGAATCCACATCTTTACCCTGACAGAATAGCCTCAACATATCTACGCCACTCTCATTAAGAGTGAAGGCTTCTTTCAGTTCACCTGTCTCCCAGTCTTTAGCAGCCACCACAAAATGATCGGCTAATGGTTCTATCTCAATCTTGAATCTCATCATCTTCATTTTCCTCCTTTTTCTTAAATTTTTCAAGCGAAGACAACATACCCCGTTTTATGTTAGTAAGATTCTCATGACGTTCTTCCTCAAAGCAATTTTGGGCTGACATACATTTCCGAGGTCGAAAACAGATGGGATATAAAGCACAAATGCTACATGCGTCATACGCATCATTGATAACCTCTTTAAAACTATTAACCCCTTCTACAGAAAACTCTTCTTGATCAATATGCCCTACGAACTCTCTGTCAGCAAAGTTATCACATTTACCGATATGGCCATCAGGAAGAATCGTAATAGACTCGTCATCATCTGCCATACAATGGTTAATATCAAACTTCCGTTTTAATCGCGGCTTTGACAGAAAGCCATAAGTTTCCAGATTGGCATTGATGGCTGCAATCTTGGCATAAAGCACTTTCCTCTTTTCATCATCATGAATGGCAACCTGCTTGACCACTTCTCCAAAAAGAGTATGGAGATAAACCACGAGATGATCTGCCCTTTCAAACTCATGGTGGAAATATTCAACAAGCTGATAAAGGTCATCAACATTGTACATATCCACATTCAGGCGGATATGCACCTTTATTCCTGCATCCAGTAAACGATGAATGTTGACCATCACTTGCTGGAAAGCATTCACATCTTTATATATATATGCCTTTATACGGTTATATACTTTTTCTGTTCCATCAAGACTAATCTGCACGTTTTTCAGGTTCCACCTCTCTTTCATCTCCTGAATGGTAGCATCATCAATCAGGAAACCATTGGTTAAAATAGTGGACTTATACTCTATGCCTGCATCCTTCAAATGCTGATTAATAAGTGTAATGACAGGTTTATTATATAGCGGCTCCCCACCAAACCAATGAATCATCACCTTTTTCCCACCACAATGCTTGATCATGTAATCTGCAGTCTTTTGGGCCATTGACGAATCCATAGTCAATTTGGCACATCCCTTTTGGAAGCAATAAAAGCAGCATGCGTTACAGTCGGTCGTTGTAAAAATGGTATATGTTGTAATATCTTTCTTTGGTTTAGCCAACATCTGCCCCACCCTTCTCATTTGCCGGCTCAACAAACGATCGTCGAAATCTTCTGGAACTAAATACCAATCTTCAATCAACGATGGCAAAGCGCGTGGATTGCTTTCCAACAACATTTTTTCTTCTGTCGAAAGCAAAGCCATTGCTTTTGTCATCGTATTAAAAAGCAAAATACCTTCCTCAACCGGCTGTTTGACGACGAAATTCATCAGTCGGTATTTCTTATCCTTTTTGGCCTTCTGCTTTCCTAAAAGTCGGTCAAATGGCTTTATGATCTGATATATAGTTTGCATATTGGCTGCAAAAATACATAAAAATCCCGAAACTTCCAAGCGTTTCGGGATTATTTATATATGTAATTAGGTATATGTTACTTTATCACCGCTCGGCTTTGCCGCTTGTCGTGACAAGAACCTTTTTACCATTACGGATGTAAAGCCCCTTACCTGGATTAACTACGCGCTGGCCTTGCAGGGTGTACCATTCCTCACGGCCCACTCCCTCTCTTTTCGCTTCATGGATGCCTGTGGTATCACCTTCGCCACCGATACTACGCGTATTAATCGTCATAGAGATCACCTCGGGCTCCTCAGTGAAACTATAGCTCGATGATGGTGTTTCTTCTGTTCCAGCAGAGCGCGTCATCGCCAAAGCCGCCTTCGGAATACGAAGATAAGCCATACCTGAGGGGAAATCTATAGTAGATCCGAAGCTCAAAAACTCGCCTTTGCTCATTACCATATGGGTGTAAATCTCATCACTCGGATCGAGGGATACGGAAGAACCGCTATTGTTACCTACCAACATGTTCGCATAGCACGTCTGAGCACCTGAAGAGGGAACGCTATATTCGCCCTTCGGACCCTTTACAATCAAACCGACACCAGCTGAAACACGGGTCACACGAGTCAACCAGATCACTGAAGAACTATTGTCATAGCCCGTCACAGTGAAGGCCTTCACACCATCACCCTCCAAAGAAGAGAAGTCGAGATCTACAGTACTACACAGCGTCACCTTACCCTTATCATTATTAATCTTTACAATCTGAGATGAACCTGGTGTGGCAGATGGCATCGCTTCGGGTTTTGGCAACTGCAGATAGCTCATGTTGGCTGGGAATGAAACTGGGGAATTAAATGCCCAGAACTGACCACCAGACATCACCATGTTCATATAGTCGCCCTCTGTGGGATTCAATGTGATGGCACCGCCTGTGATATTGCCCTTCAGCATGTTCTCGTAATAAGAGGATGAAGAGGCCTTAATAGGAATCTTATAAGTAGTACCAGCTGTACCCTTAACAATAATCGGCGTTCCTGCGGGAACATCCTTCACACGAGTCAGGTAGATTGTACTCGTCTCGCCTTGATAGTCATAGCCCGAAACTACGAAGGCCTTCACATCCTCCCTACCGCTGAAATCCAGGTTCTTGTCACTGCAATAGGCTAACTTACTGTTCTTGAGGGTAATGGATTGAACTGGCTCGGTAACAGATATAGTTCCGACGGTAGCTTCTAATTCATCCAGTTTGACAGTCACGACCTGATCACCAGCCTCAATCACCTCATACTCCGCTTCGGAAACCAGTTCCATGTCACCTGCTGCTCGTGTTCCACGGGTAGATGCACTCTTCAGGCGCAGTTTCGAACTGTCACCAAACAGGCGGCCTGTAAAGACGAATTTCACAACATCTCCCTGCTTCATATCAAGCAGTGCCATGATGACATCCTCTCCTTTCGAGAACTTCAGCCCACCTTTGTCTGTCACTTCTATTCGCCCATTAGCCTCTGCTGGAAGAGCTATATCTGCATTAAAAGTTGCCTTAATAGCTTCTGATACTTTTTCCGAAGGAACATAGAGCGGCTGTCCGTCTACATCTACAGGCTCAACCTTGTTCACAACAGATTCCCCCTGAGTTGTTCTAGTGAAAAGCCGCTTAATATTAGGGCAAGGTACTTCAATCGTTCCGCTTGCTGACTGTATTACCAATTCGTTTACTCCATCTTCGCCTCCATAATGATATCGCAACAACGGGTAATTCTCCGAAATAGAAAAGTATAGCTCCGACCCGTCAGTCTGTTCTACCACCATAAAGAAAATGGTCTGTTCCTGCCCCTTCAATGATGCCCATCCAAGCAAGAGCAGAATAATGACACAGTATCTGTGGATATTATTGATTGTATTCATATATAGATTTCTTTTAATGTACAACATATCACTTTTTTGCTTTATTTCCCTTGAGGGCATCACGCCAGGTACCTTTCATGAACACGGGCGGTGCTGTGCGTTGCAAAGGCTTAACCTTTGGTAATTCTTCACCGCGAGTCCTGGCGTTACTCTTCAGGCTGTTGACAAACTGAGCATGGCCAGCAGCGTCGAATGCCACAAAGGTTTCATAGTCGTATATCCAACTATCGCCCTCCGACTCTTTCATCACACGTTTGTAGATTTCCTCGCGACTTGGAGCATTGAAAGGAATATCGTTATAACGCATCATACTGTTCTCTGTCGGGCGATAGGCTCCAAACTGGTAGAGATAGCTGCCCTCATAGACACCTATCTTCTCATCAGCATAGCGGGCATCGCTGATGAACTTCGACCACTTCACTTCTGTCGGATCAGAACGCCAATCAACATTGGCACCCCAACCAAGAGTTGTCCATTGGTTTTCAAGTTCATTCTTATTCTCATCGGGCAGAGAAAGGCTTTCATTTCCCTGCTCCACATATTCATCAAAGAGTTTTCCTATGCCGTGTCCGCCTGCCTCATGATTCAGAATATTGGATACACCATCCATAGAGAAGCATACGAAAGAGTTGTCCTCCATCATATTGCAATAACTACGTTTACCGTTGGAGTTATTATAGACAACAATAACATGCATGGGGCGGTTGGGTATCAGAGTCGTCACTTTTGAAGCATATTCCAAAGCTTTTGAAACGTCTTCATCAATGGCATGTGTGGCATTTCCAAAAAATTCCGCATTGGCAGAAACGGCTTTTACCGCATAAACATTGAAGCGGTCTCTCAGTGAGCTATACGGTTCAAACTTGAAGAACTGGTCTAATGCCTCGGTCATACGTTGGTCAAACACTCCTTCTTCTAAATCTTTGTCTGTGAAAGCCTCACCCACAAAGACCAAGTCTATACCTTGTCCTATAGTCGCAGTCTGAAAAGTGGACACTTCGCCGTCTTTGGAATAGTCGGTAGAAGTATAGAAGTTGTAATCTATTTTACCCAAATGCTCTTCCAAATATGAAAAAAGTTGATTACGATAAAGCGTACCAGCCTGGTATTTTCCTTTTTCATCCATATAACTAGAGAATACAACATTACCGTTTTGATCAACCAACAACAATTCAGGTGTTGTTAATGTCCAATTGATTACGGCAGTTTCATCTTTAACACGTCCATCCACATAATTCCATTCTCCAAATAAAACATTATTCCACGGTATAGAGTGGTTTTTGACATATTCTTTTAGTTCAACTTCTTCCTTCTCCATATCTTGAGCTATATGAAGCCCTATTATTTCCAATCCTTTTTCCTTGTATCCTAGGTATGCAGGAATCAGTAGTTGGTTATACAATTCCGACCAAGGACACCACCATCCCCATTTATAGAGTAATGTATATTTGTTGTTTTTATAAATCTCATCCAAGCTAATAGTATTTCCATTAACATCTTTAAATGAGAAAACGGGAGCAGGGATAGTCAACTCTGACAAATCTATGTCACCTTTTTCTTGAATAAGAAGAGATGGCCAAAAATCACGAAATTTGGAATGATTGCTTATACTTTCTGGCACTTTTCCTGAATAATAATTTCTGTCAAGTCGCAGATTAAGCCCATCCAATTTATCCATTAATGGAACAATCAATTCTTCTGGGAGCGTTCCTTCAAACGAATTCAATTCTAAGTTCAAAGTACTGAAACTTGGCATTCTACCAAGGTTCTCCATGGATTTGGGGAATGGTCCTGTAAGTTTATTACTAGTAAGTGTTAAATCTATCAGGCTGTAATTATTTCCAAAAAAATCAGGGATACAACCATTAAAATTATTGTCACTCAGCCAACAAAAATTGATTGGCCCCATCCTTGAGATGCAATCAGGTATTTGGCGTGGTGAAAGTGATTCTATACCCTGAATATTTATATCCGCAACCCATGGAAACAAGTTCGAATGGAGATTATTTACTCCAGCCCATTCCCATATTGGTCTGTCCGAACACCAATTCGTTTTGTAAGATTCCGGCCAATTGTCTCCATCCATAGCTTGGTAAAATTCAATTAGAGCTTTACGAGACTCTCGTTCATCATATTCAAAACTGCGGAAGTCAACACTCTCTACACTTTCAATGGTAAACTCATATCTATCTTGAAATGACCAAACAATTTTCCCGTCTTTTATATTTGGTTTAAAACCACCAGTAGACATACCAATGTCATACTGAATACTATCACCTGTAGTCTGCTTAATGCTGACATGTTGGCCAGCATAGTTCTTTTGTTGTGCCCATCCAATGAAAGGCAAGAGTGCTAAGAGTAGCACAAATAATAATTTTCGATTTCCCATATTTACAGTTTTAGTTTCTGTCTGCAAAAATACACCAAAATTCCGAAACGACCAAACATTTCGGGATTTTTATCAAGAATAAGAGTCAAGTATTGCAAAATAAGTACCACTTACTGAAAAATAAGTGGCACTTATTTGATATTAAATGGCATTCATTTACACGATATCGCGTTTCTCTTCCAAACATATACCTTTATCCTCGTGAAAGCCTTTGTACATCGATGTTTCAGGCGAGGTATATGATTGTCAACATCTACCTAACATATACCTATCATATACCTCAACATATACAAAAAAACGTGCTTTTTCGCAGGATAAATTTGGAAAATCAAAATAAATGTTGTATCTTTGCACCTCGAAAATGAGCGATGCTATGAAAAGCGGGCTTATTACTACTACATTATTAACAATTTAAACATTTAACCATTATGAAGCAAAATTTGCACATCAATGGAGAAACTGTTGCGGTTTCTCAGGAAATGGTTCTGGTAACTGAGCTTTTT
>JAEETB010000240.1 GCA_016286575.1 Prevotella sp. | reverse complement strand
GAACCGTGCTGAGGACGGTCTACGCCTTCGATATTCCTCGGAGAATGGAAGTTTCGCATATACTGATCTGCCAGACAGAGGCGATAGTTCTTGGGCTTTGAGGAGTATTCGATATAGCCAATCACCCAGGTAGAATCACCTGCCAACTGGAAGGCGCTGACACCTTCGCACTTCTTATTGCCCTCGAAATCCACATAGTCGTCCTCCACAGGTTCACTCCAAGGTCCAGTCAATGTGGGCGCTGTGGCAGTAAACAGTCCTGGCTTCCCACCCTCTTTCTTGATCATCATGTGCCATTGCTGGTCAGCAGCCACCCAATTGATATCTGCATCGATAGTGGCATAGCCCCAATCGAACAACAGTCGGGGCTGCGTCAATGTGGTGAAGCTTTCATCAGCATAGGAATAATACATGCGGTCGTAGGCCTCCTCACCTCGATTCCACATCGAATAATAGACCATATAGCCACCATTCCTGCCGTCAGGCCACACAAAATCTTCATCCCAAACAATCTGCGGTGCCCAGACGCGATTGATTGTCGTCCAGTTCCGATAGACACTCTCAGACTGGGGATCTGAGAAGATCTCCTTGCCCTTCCGATAATCGAAAGTTACTGATTTCCAGTGGATCAGGTCGTCGCTCGTCAGAAGATCGATGCCGTAGTTATCCCAAGTCTCAACCTTCCCAAGCCGTTCCTTGGCGCCTACGTTCATATCCGTACAAACCATCAGATAACCTGTACCATCGTGCTTCCGACAGATATAGGCATCACGCGTAGCACCCTCAATACGGGCCACCTCGGCATCGCTGAACACAGAGTCGCCCTTGAGCAGGTCGTGATAATGGAAACCATCGCGACTCAGGGCATAGGCTGTCCAAGCACGCCCACGATCGTTCATGTGACAATACAGATAACCATAGTCGCCTTTCTGCAGATTCCCCTTCTGTGACTCAGCTTTCACCGTTAAACAAAGCAGCGTCAGGGTGACAAACAGGAACAATTTCTTCATATTCATTTCTTGATCTTTTTGATTTGTGCATGCAAAGATAGCTATTTTTTTGGAAAAACAGGATTTTTGTAGTAACTTTGCACCCTAAACAACAGATTATTATTATCAAACTGTCAAAACTGACCATACATGAACGATGTGAAGATTATCAACGATCCGGTATTCGGATTTATCAAGATACCTAAAGGACTGCTTTATAATATCGTTGAACACCCGCTTTTTCAACGATTAAACCGCATCAACCAGCTTGGACTGGCATCAGTGGTTTATCCTGGTGCACGACATACACGGTTCCAACATTCACTGGGAGCCTTCCACCTGATGAGCGAGGCCATCCTGAATCTCCAACAGAAAGGCATCTTCATTTTCGAATCCGAAGCAGAGGCCGTGCAGGCAGCTATCCTGATGCACGACATCGGACACGGGCCCTTCTCGCATGTACTCGAAGACACCCTTATCCACGGCATCTCCCATGAAGAGATCTCGCTGATGATGATGGAAGAGATCAATCAGAATCTCAACGGACAGTTGAATCTGGCCATCTCTATCTTCAAAGGCAACTATCCGAAGAACTTCCTGCACCAGCTGATATCCAGCCAGCTCGACATGGACCGCCTCGATTATCTGCGACGCGATTCCTTCTATACTGGTGTCACAGAAGGCAACATCGGAAGCGCCCGTATCATCAAGATGCTCAACGTGATAGACGATTCTCTTGTAGTAGAACAGAAAGGTATCTATTCACTTGAGAACTACCTGACAACACGACGGCTGATGTACTGGCAGGTCTATCTCCATCGCACATGTGTGGCTTACGAAAAGGTATTGGTCAACATGCTTAACCGAGCCAAGGAACTCGTCCGCAGGGGACATGAGGTGTTCGCCTCCCCTGCCCTCCATTATTTCCTCTCCAACGAGGTCGATGCAGCATGGTTCAACACACATCCTGAGGCATTGGCCAATTATGAAGAGCTTGACGATTCTGACATCTGGAGTGCCATGAAAGCCTGGAAGCACAACGATGACAAGATCCTGTCCACCCTGGCCACTGACATGCTCGACCGTAAGATTTTCAAGGTAGAAGTACACGAAGAGCCTATCCCTCAGGAACGCATCGACGAACTGCAGCAGGACATCGCCCGCAAGATGGATATTCCCGTCGAAGAAGCCCATTACCTGATGAGCCTGAATACCATCCAGAAAGATATGTACAACGTAGATGACGATAGTATCGCAATACTTTACAAAAACGGAGAAATCAAGGATATTTCCGAAGCATCAGAATTGCTAAATGTTCAATTACTTTCTAAAAAAATAAGAAAATATTATCTTTGTTATCAAAGATTAGAATAATTTTTGCTATCTTTGCACCATTATTTGTAAAAAACGACCTCAATGATATGGAATTTACAGCAAAACAGATTGCAGAATTGATTCAGGGAAGAGTAGAAGGCGACGAAAATACTGCCGTCAGCACCTTCGCGAAAATCGAAGAAGGAGTGCCTGGAGCCATCTCCTTCCTGTCGAATCCCAAATATACCCACTATATATATGACACCAAGTCGAGCGTTGTACTCATCAACGAAGATGTCGAACTGGAGAAGCCCGTTAGTGCTACGCTTATTCGCGTGAAAAACGCCTATGAGTGTGTGGCCAAACTGCTACAGTTCTATGAGTCGATGAAGCCCGCTAAGAAAGGTATCGACTCGCTGGCATATATCTCTCCGAAGGCACAGATCGGCGAAGATGTCTATGTGGGTGCCTTTGCCTATATCGGCGACGGCGTTGTCCTGGGAAAAGGCTCTCAGGTCTATCCTCATACCGTCGTCTGCGAGGGTGTTACCATCGGTGAGAAATGTATCCTTTATCCGAACGTGACAATCTACCAAGGATGCAAACTAGGAAATAATGTGACAATTCATGCTGGCAGCGTCATTGGCGCTGATGGTTTCGGCTTTGCGCCGAATACGGGTGGTTACGACAAGATTCCCCAGATTGGCATCGTGGTCATCGAGGACAATGTGGAGATTGGTGCCAACACCTGTGTAGACCGCTCTACGATGGGACAGACCATCATTCACCAAGGTGTGAAACTCGACAACCTGATTCAGGTAGCTCACAACTGCGAGATCGGCGAGAACACCGTCATGTCGGCACAGGCTGGCATGGCAGGCTCTACGAAGATCGGAGCCTGGTGCATGGTAGGCGGACAAGCTGGTTTCTCTGGACATATCCAAGTGGCTGACAAAACATTCATTGGCGCCCAGTGTGGTGTCATCAAGAATACTAAGGGCGACGGTGAATCACTCATCGGATCGCCTGCCATGGATCCGAAGATGTTCTTCAAGGCCAAGGCCATCTATTCCAAGTTACCTGATATGTATCGTCAGATAGCAACTCTGGAGCGTGAACTGAAGGAGCTGAAAGAGAAAATGGCCACAGAAAATTGATAATTGACAATCTAGCAAAATATGAAGCAAAAGACTTTAAAAGGCAGCTTTTCACTTTTTGGAAAAGGTCTGCATACTGGTTTGAACCTGACTGTAACATTCAACCCTGCCCCTGAGAATTTGGGCTACAAGATCCAGCGCATCGACATCGAAGGTCAGCCCGTGATCGATGCCATTGCCGAGAATGTGGTCGATACCCAGCGTGGTACGGTACTTGGCAAGGGTGACGCTCGCGTATCTACCGTCGAGCACGGACTCTCAGCCCTCTATGCACTCGGCATCGACAACTGTCTGATTCAGGTCAATGGTCCTGAGTTCCCTATCCTCGATGGTTCGGCCATCAAGTATGTAGAGAAGATCCAGGAGGTGGGCATCGAGGAGCAGAACGCTCCGAAGGACTACTATATCATCCGCAAGAAGATTGAAGTCAAGGACGAGAACACAGGCTCATGCATCACCATCCTGCCCGAT
The DNA here is from genome assembly GCA_016286575.1 of Prevotella sp. GTDB lineage: Bacteria > Bacteroidota > Bacteroidia > Bacteroidales > Bacteroidaceae > Prevotella. The sequence continues at coordinate 936 of JAEETB010000240.1, read as the reverse complement.
GAGGAATTCTCGTTGACAGCGATGTGCTCCTTCGAGTCGAAGTTCATCAACAGCCAGTTTGCGACACTCGACAGTCAGCAGGCATACATCTCCGAGATAGCCAGTGCCCGTACGTTTGTCTTCGTTCGTGACATCGAGCCGCTGTTGCAGGCGAATCTCATCAAGGGTGGCGACCTTGACAATGCCATCGTCATCTACGAGCGCCAGACCACACAGGAGCGCCTCGACATGCTGGCTGATATGCTCCACGTAGAGCATCGTGATGCCACCGACCTTGGCTATATCCAACACAAGCCCCTGCAATGGGAGAACGAATGTACGCGCCATAAGCTGCTCGACGTGATTGGTGACATGGCCCTCATCGGCAAGCCTATCAAGGGTCGTATCGTTGCTACCCGTCCTGGTCATACCATCAACAACAAGTTCGCCCGCCAGATGCGTAAGGAGATCCGCAAGCACGAGATCCAGGCGCCTATCTACGACCCGAACGAAGAGCCGATCATGGACGTGAACCGCATCCGCGAACTCCTGCCTCACCGCTATCCGATGCAGTTGGTCGATAAGGTAGTAGAACTGGGTGCAAATACCATCGTAGGTATCAAGAACATCACCGCCAACGAGCCTTTCTTCCAGGGACACTTCCCACAGGAGCCAGTCATGCCTGGTGTTCTCCAGATCGAGGCGATGGCACAGTGTGGCGGTCTGCTGGTACTGAACACCCTCGAGGAGCCTGAGCGCTGGTCGACTTACTTCATGAAGATCGACGGTGTGAAGTTCCGTCAGAAGGTTGTTCCTGGCGACACGCTGATATTCAAGGTCGAGCTGTTGGCTCCCGTTCGCCACGGCATCTCTTCGATGAAAGGTTATATCTTCGTAGGCGACCACATCGTAGCCGAGGCTACCTTCACGGCGCAAATCGTAAAGAACAAATAAAGT
>JAEETB010000239.1:0-2500 GCA_016286575.1 Prevotella sp. | reverse complement strand
GGCCTCCATCCCGTGTTACCGGGACTTCACCCTGGACATGCGTAGATCACTCGGTTTCGCGTCTGCCACCGCCGACTATGCGCCCTATTCAGGCTCGCTTTCACTGCGGATACGCCGCTCATGCGGCTTAGCCTCGCCGGCGACGGCAACTCGTAGGTTCATTATGCAAAAGGCACGCCGTCACTCCATAAAGAAGCTCCGACCGCTTGTAGGCGCATGGTTTCAGGTACTGTTTCACTCCCCTCATAGGGGTGCTTTTCACCGTTCCCTCACGGTACTGTCCGCTATCGGTCTCACGGGAGTATTTAGCCTTGCCGGATGGTCCCGGCAGATTCGCGCAGGATTCCACGTGTCCCGCGTTACTCAGGATACCGCTAGGTCTCGTCTCGCTTCACGTACGGGGCTCTCACCCTCTGTGACTGAACTTTCCAGAACATTCCGTTCACGATACAAGTACCACGGCGCGGTCCTACAACCCCGGCACTGCGTTGCCACAGCACCGGTTTGGGCTCTTCCCCGGTCGCTCGCCACTACTGGGGGAATCATTAGTTTATTTTCTCTTCCTGCAGGTACTAAGATGTTTCAGTTCCCTGCGTTAGCCTCCGTAACCACTATGCTACGGATGACAGGCCTTCAGCCTGACGGGTTGTCCCATTCGGATACCCCCGGGTCAACGGTCATGTGCACCTAACCGGGGATTTTCGCAGCTTGTCGCGTCCTTCATCGCCTCCGTGAGCCAAGGCATCCGCCATGCGCCCTTATCTACTTTCGCCGTTTGAACGCCAGTCAACCGTCAACTTTCAATTGTCAACCGTCAACTGACTAGTCGCTCATACTTTCAGCTGTTGATTCGTTTTTCTAATCTACAGTCTTGCTTGTAACAACATGTCAAAGAACTCTTTTCGCATCGGCCACGAACGTGTCGTGGGCAGGATTGACTTCGTCTATCCTATTTCCTCGCGAAAACGTGGAGAATAACGGATTCGAACCGTTGACCCCCTGCTTGCAAAGCAGGTGCTCTAGCCAGCTGAGCTAATCCCCCGGAACGGACCGCCACTGAAAGGGCAGACCGCCGTATGCGGTACATACGACAGAGATGGGAAGCGGCCGGGCAGCGAACGCTGCCTGACGAAACTTGAATGATAACCATATCATTGACATCCTCTCCAGAAAGGAGGTGTTCCTTTGTTGTATCTTGACCTTCGCTAAAGCTACGGTCGAGCTGCAACTGAAACCCCTTTCAGGATTCTCCAGAAAGGAGGTGTTCCAGCCGCACCTTCCGGTACGGCTACCTTGTTACGACTTAGCCCCAATCACCGGTATCACCCTAGGCCGACCCTCGCGGTCACGGACTTCAGGCGCCCCCGGCTTTCATGGCTTGACGGGCGGTGTGTACAAGGCCCGGGAACGTATTCACCGCGCCATGGCTGATGCGCGATTACTAGCGAATCCAGCTTCATGGGGTCGGGTTGCAGACCCCAATCCGAACTGAGGGAGGCTTTCATGATTGGATCGCATTTGCATACGACCGACTCGCTGTACCCCCCATTGTAACACGTGTGTAGCCCCGGACGTAAGGGCCGTGCTGATTTGACGTCATCCCCACCTTCCTCACACCTTGCGGTGGCAGTCCCTACAGAGTGCCCGGCATGACCCGATGGCAACTATAGGCAGGGGTTGCGCTCGTTATGGCACTTAAGCCGACACCTCACGGCACGAGCTGACGACAACCATGCAGCACCTCCACAGGAGCCCCGAAGGGCCTCACCATCTCTGGATCGTTCTCCTGCAGTTCAAGCCCGGGTAAGGTTCCTCGCGTATCATCGAATTAAACCACATGTTCCTCCGCTTGTGCGGGCCCCCGTCAATTCCTTTGAGTTTCACCGTTGCCGGCGTACTCCCCAGGTGGGACACTTAATGCTTTCGCTTGGCCGCGCAACCATAAAGGCCACACAGCGGGTGTCCATCGTTTACAGTGCGGACTACCAGGGTATCTAATCCTGTTCGATACCCGCACCTTCGAGCCTCAGCGTCAGTGACGCAACAGCGGGCTGCCTTCGCAATCGGAGTTCTTCGTGATATCTAAGCATTTCACCGCTACACCACGAATTCCGCCCACTTGCAGCGTACTCAAGGGATGCAGTTCGCGACGCATACAACCGTTGAGCGGATGCATTTAACGTCACGCTTACACCCCGGCCTGCGCTCCCTTTAAACCCAATAAATCCGGATAACGCCTGGACCTTCCGTATTACCGCGGCTGCTGGCACGGAATTAGCCGGTCCTTATTCATGCGGTACCTGCAAAACAACACAAGTGATGTCCTTTATCCCCGCATAAAAGCAGTTTACAACCCGTAGGGCCGTCATCCTGCACGCTACTTGGCTGGTTCAGGCTCTCGCCCATTGACCAATATTCCTCACTGCTGCCTCCCGTAGGAGTCTGGTCCGTGTCTCAGTACCAGTGTGGGGGACCTTCCTCTCAGAACCCCTACTGATCG
>JAEETB010000015.1 GCA_016286575.1 Prevotella sp. | reverse complement strand
GCAAAATATTCAAAAAAAGATAATATTTTTCTGAATTCTCAAGATAGAGCGTCGGTTTTTCTTAGAATTTGTATGAAATCTGGAATGTAAACCATCGTCCTTTCTGAGGAACGACTCCTGTTCCCATACCACTTCGCTCGTAGTAGGTATTGAACAGATTGCGTACATTGAAACCGAGTGTGAACTTCTTCAGCTTGTATTGTGCCCCGAGGTTGACGAGCAACAGCGGCTTATGGTCTTCGGTCTCGATTCCGGGACTATTATTCAATTTTTCCAGCGCAGTTTCTAAAGTCTTCAGATCTTCCATATTACCTGCCTCCTGAGCTTCCTCGATCTCTTTCTTGATGATTGACTTGAATGCTTCGTTTAGGGTATTGATGAAATAGGAGGTCTTGTTGCCCTCAAAGCTGATGTGGCTATGGAAGAGCAGACGCTTGTTGACCTTCCATCCCAGTACCAGATTGGCTGATATATTCGGAATGTTGAAGGCCCGATCGTGTTCGTAATTGAAGATAGAAGCCGTGCGGATGTCCTGCCAGCAGACTGCCAGGTTAGAGGAGAATTTATCAGATTCATAGCTTCCCTGGAACTCGATGCCATAAGTGTCGTATGACCCCGTATTCACATGCTCGATGATACTTTGGTAAATGAGGTCGCGAGCCTTGTTGTAGAACCCATTGAATTCGAAGTTCAGTCCTTTCACCCAGTTTGTTGCGCCAAATGTGAGCTGGTAGGAATTCATGGTTTCCTTAGTCAGAGGAATGACTGCACCGTCCTTGAGATATCCAATATGTTCATTTCCCTTGCGGTAGAGGTAGGGTGCGTTGATAAACGACTTGGAATAGCTGAGTTTCAGATTCCACTTAGGTTTGGACCAGATTAAAGCCACTCGTGGCGAGAATTCCTTGATGTTGTCGTCATTGTAGTCCAGCATGTGGTCATATCTCAGTCCTGCATTGATGATGAACGAGCGCCAGTGGTGTTTCAGCTGTAGGAAAGCATTGAAGCTGTTCTCTCTACCCTTACCAAATTCGCTCAGCACTGAAGCCTCTAAGCCGTCGGTGAAATTATAGCCTATGAGATAGCGCGCATCATCGACCTTGAAATGGATATACTCTGCTCCGAAAGAGAGTGTTCCTTGATGACTGTCATTATTGATGTAATTGAGATCAGCCTGGAGTTGTCCCTGAAGGGTCTGTTCCTGTCCGTTGATGTATCTTGATAGTCCAGGAACGGTGTCAAGGAATGCTAAGTTATCGTTATTAAACCCAAGCAAATAGGTAAAAGCAGGCACAATCGAATCGGAGATGACCTGATAATGCGTGAGGTCTCCATTATCGTATCTGAAGGTACCCGTAAGGTTCAGTTTGTTGAACCTGTGCTGATAGCTGAGGTCAGCATGGTGGGCCTGTGTGGCAAAACTGGGGCGTATGCCGTTGAAGGTATTATAGGCATCGATATTGTAAGGCGTGTGTAGATAGCCCATGCTAAAGGGTGATTGGACCTGAGAGAAATGCGTGTCGTACATGAATCGCACATCGCCCCATTTGAGTTGCAGCCCCAGTTCAAAGGATGGTTTGTCACCAATTCCGCCGATGATGACATCGCCTTTAGTGTTGCCTCTTATGAGATCCATGATTGAGACGTGGTGAGACTGTCCCTTTGCCTTGTAAAGGCTTCCCCACACCATGATGTCGATGTCGTAATAGCGTTTTCCGAATAGGATGTTCCCTCGCATCTGTCCATAGTTACCGAACGCCACAGAGGCCTCGACGCCATCGATATCAGCTCCCTGTTTGGTAATCAGGTTGACGACTGCCGTCAGTGCCACGCCGCCATAGAGAGACGAAGCTGGTCCTCGGAGTACTTCGATCTGCTTGATCTTATCGAGATTCATGCTGTAATCAGGTGAGGAGATGTTGGTACAGTAGCTGTTCATGCGGTGTCCGTTGAGCATGAAGAGTATTTTCTCCTGTCCATTGCTATAGATACCTCGCATGGCGATATTGATATCATCGTTGCAATCGACGATGGTCATGCCTGGTACGAAGGCAGCGAGTACTTCCTGCAGGTTCTGTGCTCCTGAATTCTCGATCATCTCGGCTGTGATGAGCGTGACAGGCACAGGCACCTCGTTCAGATTCTCTTCCTGACTGGAAGCGGTGGTGATGGTAGAGGAGAGGCCTGACTTCAGTGTGGCAACCATCTCGGAGAAGCGTTGCGGATCCTGCACGGAGGTCGTGTAGTAGGGGTCTTCTTTCAAGAGAAGGTTGGCATAGCGTTCTGCCTCCTCAAAATTGTCGAGTCCAAGGTTACAGAGTGAGAGCAGACGGTAGACACTCACCTTGAGATTGCCGGAGAACGACGTCATATTATCCTGCAGCAAGTCCATCGCCTGTTCAATACGCCCAATCTGATAATCGTTTTCAGCCTGGTCGTATATCTGTCTGACGTTGCTCTCCTGTGCGTTGACGGTGAGCACCGTGGCCATTGCCCATAATATAATAAGGTATAGTCGTTGTCTCATTGTCTTATAACTTGATACCAGCACTAATCATAAACCACCGTCCTCGTTGTGGTATGAGGCCTGTTCCCTGACCACTCTGTACATACTTCTTGTTGAATAGATTTCGCACATTGAGTGCCAGTTGAACTTTCCAGATGGTATACTCTGCACCCACATCGCATAGGAATCGCGAGGGGACATCTTCGTATTTGATCTGATAATCAGAGAGCTCCTGAATCAGTTCTCCCAATTGTTGCATTTCTACCGGATCTGTTGTATTATAATATTTCGCCATGGCATCGTATAATTCTCTCACGACATCCAGATTGACCCGGTAGGCCGTCTGCTTGGAGTAGAACATCAGGTGGGTGAACAATTTCAGATTCTTGGTGACATTCCAAGCCAGGACGGTATTCGCCATGAAATCCGGGATGTTCGGAATGCTACTGAGGTTCTTATCTGCTTCGAAAATAGTAACATGGCTGGATTTCTGCCATGTGGTATTGATATTGGCAAAGAACCGTTTCTGACGGTAGGTGCCCGTAAACTCCAGTCCCATTGACTTATATTCACCCATATTCTGATAGTCAATGGTCTTGACATAGATGAGGTTTTTTGCGTGATTGAAGAAGGTATTGAGTTCGAGGTTGAGACCTTTTATCCATTCTGTTCCTCCAAGGGTGAACTGCACAGAGTGGAGGTATTCAGGTGACAGCTCGAGGTCGGCAATTCCTTTTATCTGCATCATCTCAGACAGCAAGTCATTCAGTTTCCGATAAAGAAATGGTGCATCGATAAATGACTTGGAATAGCTGAGTTTTGCATTCCATTTGGGTCTCAGGTAGATCAATGACAATCGTGGCGAAAACTCCTTGATACTTTTGTCGTCATAGCGTTTCCTATAGTCGAATCTCAGACCCGCATTGAGGATGAGTGATTTCCATTGGTGTTTCAGTTGTAAGAAGGTGCTGAAGCTTTTCTCCGTACCCTTTCCCATATCCTTTGGGATGTGAAGGCTATCCACCGTCATCATGTAGTTGTATCCAATGGCATAGCGCATGTCGTCGAATTTGAAGTGGCTGTATTCGGCCCCAAAGGCAACGGATCCTTTATGGGTGGCGTTGTTGATGTATTTAACATCGCCTTTCAGTTGAAATCCCAGGTTCTTTTCCTGTCCATTCACGTATCTGAAGACTCCTGGGTAATCAGCCATAAGCAATCCCAGATTGGATTCATAGGGAATAGCGAAGGAATCAGAGAGCTGGATCTGGTTCTCGGAAAACACCTGATATCTCGTCAGATCATTATTATCGTAAGACACGGTCCCCCTCAAATAGAGATGATCGGAGTGGATTTGATAGCTGACCTCGGTATGATGCGTCTGGTTCGTCGTGCTGGGGCGTATGCCGTTGAACGTCCTGTACTTCTCGATGTTGTAGGGGTGATAGGTATAGGAAGCCGTGAAAGGACTGATGGCCTCGGAGAAGCGTGAAGAATACATCATCTGAAGATTGTTCCAACTCAATGTTGCTCCGAAGTCGTATGAAGGTTTGTTCCCAAATCCACCCACTATGACATCTCCTCCCTGTGTCATGGTAGGGTAGCCCGTTTCCTCTTTGGGAACGTATATCCGTTGTCCGTCGGCTTTATACAGACTTCCCCAAATGGCAAAGTCGAGGTCGAAGAGTCGTTTACCCATATTGATATCCGCCCTTAACTGTCCATAGTCTCCGACACCTACTCGTGCACTGAAGCCATCGATATCGATACCTTGTTTGGTGATGAGGTTGACCACCGCCGTCAGCGCCACGCCACCATAGATGGACGAAGCAGGACCCCGAAGAACTTCAATCTGCTTCAGTTTGTCGAGACTCATGCTGAAGTCAGGGGCTGCGATATTGGTGGAGTAGCTGTTCAACCTGTGTCCGTTAAGCATGATGAGGATTTTCTCCTGATTGTTGCTATAGATGCCACGCATGGCGATATTGACTCCTTCATTACAATCGACGATGCTCATACCAGGTACATAGAAAGCCAGAACCTCCTGGAGGTTACGAGCCCCACTGATGCGGATCATCTCTTCAGTAATCAGAGTGGTAGGTACTGGTACCTCTCGGAGGTCCTCCGACTGTGCCGAGGCCGTGGTAATGGTCGCAGTGAGTCCCATCCTGAGATTCGACACCAACTCAGAGAAACGTGGTGGATCCTGTATAGACGGGTTGTAATATGGATCCTCGCGCAGCATGAGTGTGGCGTATTGTTCGGCCATGGAATCATTTTCCATGGAGAGGTTACAGAGCGAAAGGAGTCGGAAAGCGCTGACCCTGAGGTTGGAGGGGAAAGACTTGATATGCTCTTCAAGCAGATTTGCGGCCTGTTCTACACGCCCATCCTGATAATCGCTTTCAGCTTGGTCGTATATCTGTCGCATGTTGCTGTTCTGCGCCTGTGCAGAAAGCAGGCAGACTGTGCAGAGAAATATCAAAAGAAGTCTTCTGCTCATTTTCTGGCGGGAATGGTAAAGGTGAATGTCGTTCCTTTGCCCAGTGTGGATTCGAACGTTACCTTACCTTTATGTTTATTCTCAATGATGTCGCGTACGATGGACATGCCCAGACCTGTTCCCTGTCCAATGGGTTTTGTGGTGAAGAAATTCTCATAGAGACGTTGTTTCACTTCATCATTCATGCCCTCGCCGTTATCAGTTATATTGATGATGATTTGGTTATCCTTGACAGCCACACTAACCGAGATTTCGGGGGCATACCCCTCGGGATTCTCCTGCGACTTCTTTCGTACAGCATAGCAGGCGTTGTTCATCACGTTGAGTATGGCCCGGCTCAAGTCCTGTGGGATGACCATCATCGGAGGGAGATTCTCCTCATAGTCCTCATGGATACTGATGTTGAAACTCTTGTCGTTGGCTCGCATGGCATGATAGGAGAGCCAGACATACTCTTTGACCAGTTTACAGATATCTGTGGGGCGGAACTCATTCTCCTTGCCTCGCGATACGAGTAGGATACCTTGTATGATGCTGATGGCACGTTCCCCATGTTCTGCAATTTTCTTCAGGTTCTCCTGGAGATCCGCCACGATATCATCAATCTCTTCACGGTCATCCTCAGAGAGTTTGTCCACCTGGTCCTCGAGAATCTCTGTGAGATCCTGAAGTAACTTATCAGACATCTTACTGAAGTTGATGACGAAGTTGAGCGGATTCTGAATCTCGTGGGCAATTCCTGCACTCAACAGTCCTAGTGAGGCCAGTTTCTCCTGTTTCTTCAGTTGCTCCTTGAGCTGTTCAATTTGATTCTCCATAAGCCTTATTGTTTTAGGACGGGTAGCGTGATGATAAAATCACTGTATTCGTCTTTGACAGATTTTACGTTGATATCTCCACCGTAGTTCTGAATGATCTCGCGGCTGAGGTAGAGTCCCACACCAGAAGCCTCACCAGTGGTCTTTGTGGTGAAGAAGGGGTCGAAAATCTTATTGATGATTTTATTCTCAATACCAATACCATTATCGTGGATGGTTATCTCAAACAGCTGATCCTTGGTAACCGCAGTCAGAGAGACCTCAGGTTCATAGGCCTCGCGCTGTGCTTTCTTCACCACTGCATAGATGGCATTTCCCAAGAGACTCATGATGGTCTTGCTCAACTGGTCGGCATTACCCTTGATGGGCATTTCACTGTGTGGATATTGGAACGAAACCTTGATATGGTGGTCAGCAATATCCTGTGCATAGTATTTGTAGACCATCTTCTCGTTGAGCTGGAGAAGCTGTGAGAGGTTCATGTCGACAATTCCACCGCTGCGGTCCTTGAGCATCTCTTCCATTGCTTTCAGGGTGCGGCTGGTGTTCTGTCCATGTTCACCTACCTTCTGCAGGTTGTTCCGCAGCATATTCAGCACATCCTTTGTATCCTCATAGTTCTCCTCGTCGAAATGCTCCTTCTCATCTTCGATATTGGCCTCAATGTCCTTGACAAGCCCTTCAGAGAGTTTCGAGAAGTTATTGATGTAGTTGAGCGGATTCAGGATACGGTCGATCAGACCCTGTGTCAGTTTACCGACTGTCGCCATCTTCTCTTGGCGTATCAACTCATTCTGGGCTTTGTTCAGGTCGTTGAGTGCCGTCTCCAGACTCTTCGATTTCTCTTCAATCTCGTCCTTCTGTTTTACAACCTCTGCTGTACGGTCTTTCACGACTTTCTCCAGACGAATCTTATCCTTTTCTAGTCGGCGCAGCCTGAGTTGTATGAGGAGATAGACCACGATTATCAAGAGGATGAAATAGAGTGCCATCATGTACCATCGCATATAGAAGGGATAGCTGATGGTGAACTCCACGGATGTGCTATCAGTAACTCTTCCGAACGGATCGCGCGCCTGTACATTAAATTTGTAAGAGCCATAAGGCAAGTTAAGGAAGTCTACGTCGACATCCTCACTCCAGGCACTCCATGCTCCGTCGTTGAGCTGATGCCGATAGAGCGTAGTACCTACAAGCGGTACAAATTCGAGCGAGTAAGAAAAATGCAGGTTGCGTTCATCACTTCCGAAGCGGAATTCTCTGTCTACTTCCCCTGGCCCTTTCCAAACGATGCTGTCGCTGCCCAGTGTAATGGACCGGATGAGCAGATGAGGTGGTGTCTGAAGTGCAGGGTCCTGGATATCGGTGTTAATAATCGTCAAGTCGCTGTTGCCACCGATCCAGATCTCATTGTCTTCGCAGAAAAGTGCTCGGATCGTTTTGTCATCAAAAGGATGGAGCAACATATCCAGGTCATCGAGTCTCTGATTGTTCTTCCATCTGTAGATAGCTTTACCCTCATTGTTGGTGAGCCATGTTACCCCTGTATTGTCCGTGAAAGAGAATTGGGGGTAGGGGAAAGGCTTCGTTGCTTCTGTACTGATGATCTCTACCTGATTACCTATTCTTACCAGTGTGGCCAGCTGGTCGTCTTTGCCGTTGCCCACCTTGTATTCCTTGAATTTCTCTTCTCCCGCTTTCTTATATTCAATTTCGCCGAAGATGTTCTGCAGCCAGATGGTACCCTGTTCGTCACGTATGATCTTGCTTACATTCTCAAGTTCACTGACTTTCATGCGGCGTTTACCATCCTCCTCATTGATAAAGACACCATCGAGTTCACCTGTATAGAACAGGTTGCCGTCCTCCATGACCGCCGTAGAGTTTGTAGATGTCAACTTGCTGATAGTTCCGTTCGATGAGATACGATAGACACCATTTGCTGTGGCCACCATCAGCCCGCGACTGGTTAGGGTCATTTGCCAACAAGCATAATGGATTTCTGGGATCCTGACAAGCGTTTCGCCTTCAAGGCGGAAGAGTCCGTTGATGGTACCGATATATTTCTTTCCCGCGAAGGCGGTAATAGATAGTACCTCGTCGGACAGGCCTTCGCTATTGGTGAAGTGTGAGAATGCCGAGGGATAAGCAATAGAAAAGATACCATTGTCTGTGGCTCCCCAGATCTGCCCATGTTCGTCGTAGTCGATCCATACAATGCTGTTGGTAGGCAACCCGTTATTCTCAGTGATTGTCTTGATGACTTTTCCCTCTTCGTTTCTGATAATGATGCCCTGGCCTTTTTTGATAGCTGCTTTAAGTCCGTTACCGATTGACACCTCGCGCGTGATGTCAGACAGCACCACAGCCTGATTATTATTCAGCATATTCATGTCGACCACGTCGGAAAGACCGATGTTAAGCCGTTCTTCGCTGACCTGTTTCCTGATGGTTATTTTGTCGTTGTCATCTACTTGGTAGATATAGCCGTTATCCACGAGGAAGATGGCTTTGCCTTCTGTCTCAGAAATCTCTATGACCTCACCCCTGAAAGTACTGACGTCACCCACTCTTTGGAGATACACTTCACCATTAGGCTTGCGCTTGATTTTACCGAAATAGTTATATCCTCCGCACCAGATGTTATCCTTGCTGTCTCGACGCAAGACCGTGACCCGTGTGGCGCCAGGGGTGTGGATGATATCCCATTTGTTCTTATCGTAATACAAAACACCTTCAAAGTTCGCGATAAAGACCATTCCGTCATTGCCGATTGCCACATCAAAATTTCGGTTGTGGGCATGGTAGTCATCAGGTGTGAAGTTCTTGATGAAGGGGACGCCCTGTGCAAATGCTACACAAGTAGAAAGGAGTAACAGACAAAACAGCCAACATCTTTTCATCGTTTCGCCTCCTTTCCTTTAATAAATGGTTCATAAGGCACATTCTGTCCGATGTAATAATTCCATTCGTCAGTCGTAAAGTTGCGTTTGATCTTCTTTTGGAGTCTCTCCTTCATGAGTGGAACGGAGATGGTTGCCTCTGTGATATTTCCTCTTTGGTCGCCCGTCCATACCGAGTTCTTGGAATTGTCGAAGGTGAAGGTGTAAATCCAGCTACCCGTAGAGAAAAGCGTCATCGGCTCAACCTTCTCGTTGGTTGAGACCCAAAGATTCAGTTTGCCGTCATAGCTGCTGGAGTAGAGATCCGTGTTGTTGATCTTCATCTTTGAGATGCGCGAGCGATGTCCCTGCAGTCGGGTAATCTTCCCATTCTTGTCAATGAGGTAGATTGTTCCGTCGTTCATGCCGTAAGCCTGCAGTTTACTGGACTTCGAGCTGGCATAGGAAGTCACCTTTCCTTGAACTGGAATTTTCTTGGTGGTGAACTTGTCAATGGACTCCACAATGTGCATCCTACCTCTATCGTCGAAGAGCAGGGGCTTATAGTCAACCCTGCTGGCCGATATAATCTTGAAATCCAAGTCTCTGAAAGAAATCACTTTATAAGTCTTGCCATCCAACAAAGCCAAGGAATTCTCTCCAGAGACCAGGTAAAACTCGCCGTTGTTAACCATGTCGATGCGGTTAGGATGGTTCACCATTTCCATAGGCATAATCGTCTTTGCTTTAAGATTCTTGATGATCACCAGATGTCCCGTGCGACTGACTGCCAGAATATCGCCTAATTGTGTAACGACCAAGAATCGGAAATCATAATGTTTGTCGTTAAAAATGAGGCTGGATCTCATCCTATCGCCAATTTTCTGATGTATCATGATTTCTCCGAAGTCGCTAGCCGTCACCATCATGTTCTCATTGCCTTGAATAAAATCAAGACAAGTTACCGCCCCATGGTGCTCTGACCATATATTCTTACTCTGACTGGTCTGCATCAATGACGAGAATACAGCCGGATAGTGCAGGTCACCATTATACCTCTCCGTATACAGACATGCCGCATAACTGAGCATGTTGGCCAGTTCATCATTTCCTGTCTGGTATTGAGTCATGGAAAGCGAACCTAATGAACGTCCCAAGGCAATATAGCTGAGCGTATCAGCGACCCGTTTTGAGAATTCAGCCTGGATGCGCTGGTGTTCAGCCATCTCACGCTGTTTCTCTGCGAGATCGAAAGCCTCCAGGGCCTTGTGCTCAGATTCAAGCGCATTATTCTGTGCGATGATCGCATTCTGTCGCTCTATCTCAGAACGTTCGCGCATCTCATTGGCATATTTTGTCTGTTCGATTGCTTCAAGACGTTGTTCATCAGAGATTGACTTCTGCTGATAGGCTATCTCTTCCATCTGCGAACTGACGCTTCTGAGGACAGCTGATCGCTGCTCCTGACGTCGAAGTGTGTCGAGACGGGCCTCCAATTCTTCCACGCGGTTGGAATCAGATTTCCACCCCATCAGTGCACAGATAGATGCGATGACCAGCAGCACACTGAGAATGCCAATGATGATGTTTTTCCTATCCACGTTTTCTTCTTAAAGCCAACATTGTGATGTCGTCACTTTGTTCCGCCTCTCCAACGAACGCCGCCAAATCTTCCTTGGTGGCATCGATGATAGCCTGACAGTCGGCAGAAGATGCCTTTCGGAGTGTTTCTTCAAACCGAGGCTCGCCAAACTCCTCAAACGCAGGATTCATAGCCTCCGTGACACCATCTGTGAAGAGTACGAGTGCATCGCCCTCGTTGAGTTGCATCTTCTCCTCTTCGAAATCATATTCATCAACGATGCCGACAATTGGTTGTGTTGGCATGGGGAAAGCTTTGATCTCACCGTTCTCCTTGATTATATAAGGCGGATTATGTCCCGCATTACAATACGTGAATTCGCCCGTTGTCGTATTCAGGATACCATAGAAAACCGTGACGAACATACAGTTGACGGACTCTTTCGCCAATAGTTTGTTGGAGTAAGTCATACACTCCGAAGGGCTGACATCATGAAGTGCGGTGGCGCGGATTAGTGTACGGCTGACAGCCATAAAAATGGCTGCAGGAATACCTTTTCCACTGACATCGGCTATGATGAACCCGATACGCTCATCGTCGATCTTGAAGAAATCATAGAAATCCCCCCCAACATCCTTGGCTGCTGTCATGGTAGCAGCAATTTCCACCTTATCTGCCAATTCAGGGAATGGTGGGAATATACGAGGTAGGATTGCCTGCTGGATCTCATGAGCCACCGCCAGATCACCTTTGAGTGACTCCAGTTGGACATGCTCTTTCTCCATGGCACGGATATACTTGATCTGTTCGATAGCTTTTTCGATGGTGACACTCAGGTCATCGAGGTCTATCGGTTTGGTGGCAAAGTCGAAGGCACCATTATTCATGGCCTGTCGGATGTTGCCCATATCGCCGTATGCCGAAACCATAATACACTTAAGGGCCGGGTTCTGCATCTCATTGATTTTGGTGAGCAATGTCAGACCGTCCATTTCGGGCATATTGATATCCGACAGGATGATATCGTAGTCTTTATTTTTGAGAAGCATGGTCAATGCCTCCAATCCATTATGAGCGAATGAGAACTCATATTCTCCCTTACGGATCTTTCTTCTGAAGTATTGTGTCAACAATAATTCGAGATCCATTTCATCGTCAACACTAAGAATCTTGATTGGCATAATAATTATATATAAAGTTATTTTCTGCAAAAGTATAGGAAAAAATCCATATTGCCAAATTAAAATGGTAAAAAATAACATTTTTTTCTTACCTTTGCGCTCAAAAAGTATGATACTGCATATATTTAACCCCGAACATGACTTGGCATTAGCCTCGAACCTGGCTAATTTCACGGCTCCTCATGCCGGACGTCAGTTGCGTGCAGACCTCGGTTTTCTTCCTGCACTTTGGGCGAAGGAAGGCGATTATGTGTTGGTGGAGAACGTAGATCAGGCTCGGAAGGCTTACAGTCGTCTGAGAGCCAGAGTTGGTGGCGTACAGTGTCAGTTTGTTGACAAGTATACGTTAAGACAATTACCTATTGACGCTGTCGAGCCATGGGGCTGGGATCTGGCGCTTCGGAGCTATTTGTTGCGCTATGGCGTGGAGTGTGTGCCTACGGAAGAGGAAATCAGCCTGATTCGTGATCTTTCCCATCGTAGGTGTGCAATCGAGTTGCTTTCAGCCCTGATGCCGATGGCGTCGGACGTTCTTCAGATGCCTGTTGTCTGTACAATGCAGGAATCGGTAGATGAGATGCTTGCTAAGTTCCACCGTGTTGTGATCAAAGCCCCTTGGAGCAGTAGTGGGCGTGGCGTACGATTTGTTGAGGGTAAAATCAGCACTTATCATGAAGGCTGGATTCGACATGTGATAGAACGTCAGGGTAGTGTGATAGTAGAACCCTACTATCATAAAGTGAAAGATTTTGGTATGGAGTTCTATAGCGATGGGATGGGGCATGTCAGGTATCTTGGTCTCTCACTTTTCCATACGAGAAATGGTGCCTATACTGGTAATATCATTGCAACTGAGGATGAGAAGATAGAAATGTTAAGTCGCTATATTCCAGACAATTTTCTATCGGATATTAGAGAAAATATTCGGAATAGTTTTGGTAGACTTTTTGGCAGTCGCTATCGTGGTCCTTTTGGCATCGATATGATGATTATTTCTACACCGCATCAGGATGGCTTTTTGTTGCATCCTTGTGTGGAAATCAACCTCAGACGTACGATGGGACATGTGGCTCTTTCGATACCACCATTTGCTGATGGGTTTCCTCGTGTTATGCAGATTGCCTTGACGGATAAGTATAGACTAAGGATTCGCAAACCATAGAAAAAGCCCGCCATCAAGCAAGGTAGGCGGGCTCTTTTTCGCTATTTTCCGATAAGGCGAACTTGGGAATTGAGACCACAGGGAACAGGATTCCAGTTCTCGTAAGTTGTCCGTTTGTAATTGATGTCCACCACATTGATCTCCTCCATCTTACGCCACTTCACACCTTGACGGTCCAGATATGCAATACGGTTTGCAGGCAGATTGGTTACCTCGATGCGGATCTCGTTGTTGCCTTTCTTGAGCGTGTTCTTGCAGTCGAGGATAAACGGTACACACCATGCGCAGCCGATAAACCGTCCGTTGATATAGACGCGAGCTGATTCGCGCACATCGCCCAGATCGATTTGCCATTGTTTCTGTGCATCAGCCTTTGACAGTTTGAGGTGGGTGGTGTAGATGCCAGTTCCCATTGTTACCTTGGCACTGTCGTCATCGAGTGTCTCCCAGGATTTGAGAGTGTCGAGGGAGAAGGTATTCTTCACTTTGGGTGATTCCTCAGTGAAGGAGAGAGTCCAGGGGGAGGTAAGGGGGATGGATGTTGTATTTGCCATCCTTGGGATTCTGGTTATCTTGGGCACCTCCAAACTGTTGTCATAGGTCTGGAGGATCATGGATTCTCCACTGCGAAGATGGATGTCGACACTGTCGTTGGTGATAGCGGCAGGGATGATATCGCCGTTTAGGGGGTTAAACCATGTGGCATCCTGGAAACTGACGGCCAGAGGGAGACTGTCGTCGATGTCGTTGGACGAGAGGTTTGCGATGAAGTAGTGATAGCCTGTGTCATTACGGCGGCGGATAGCCTTCAGACCACACTCTGTCTTCATGGGTTCCGGCTTGGCGGAAGCCTGGAGATCGGCGGCTTTTGTGCCATATATAATATGTGCTCCTTGGGCTTTGAGGCCTTCAATATGCGCTTTCACGTTTTCAGGCATCTCGCCGCTGCCAGGAATGACGAGGCCTTTGTATCCCGTACCCCCTTCGGTTACAAGTAAGCCATCTTTGTAAGAGACGTTCATGAGCAGACGTTCTGAGATGTAGTCGCAGTCAAAGCCTGCGCGTTCGATATCGAGAATACTTTGTATAAACTCGGGTGCCAGTTTGCCCATTGCATGGATGGAGAATTGCATGAGGAGTTTCTCAGGCAGTTTCTTCCACATATCACGAACAGGCAGATACACGAGAAAATCGTTATCTGGCTGTCCCCACTGGAGGAAACTCTGGCAACGCTCGACGTACTGCATGAAATAGGGTGCATCGCGCCATATGCTGTTTGTTGGGCTCATGTCAATGGATGCATAGAATTTCCATCCTGGCCATGGGTCATTCTTCGGTGAATAGCAGGTGCCATGGAAGAACATATGGTTGACGCCCGCACAGAACATCAGGTCGATATCGGGTTTCAGTTGGGAGAGACTTGTACGGAAATGCTCCGTCAGCCATGTGAAGGTCTCACTCGACGTAAACGGTTTGCCGCAGATATGAGCTGCTGATGGGGCATATTTCAGCATCGAGAAGTCAGAGTCGTTCTTACGTGTCTTCCCTGGATCTTTCCTCAGACCCTTGATGCCGAACTCAGAGAGTCCGAAGCCTTCAATCTCGGGGATATCCACTGCTGCATAGCAATCGATCAGATTGGCAGGAGAGCCATGTGCCTGATTACGGGTTATGGCTCCGTGTGAATGTGCCCATGCCGTCCATTGTTGTGTGAAGTTCTCAAGCAGGAGATCCCCAAGCGTTTCGCGATAGTCAGAGAGAATAACAGGTTCGCCTCTTAATAGTTGAGGCAGCTGTTCCTCCAGCTTGTATCCCCTTCGTTTCTCGAATTCCTCCAGGAGGGTAGGTGTCCATGTGGCTGCCTCCACCTCATATGAGTCGTTGAAGAATGTGTGAGGATAAGGTGTCTTAGTCCTTTCAAAAGCCTCCTCAATATGTTTCAGGTAATGTGCCACTGCCTGCTTGTCGAAATGATCGACCACCAACCCTTCACCTCCAGGAGCCGCACGTTTCACTTTCATCACACCATATCGTATGTAGATGGCGATTACCTGCCAGTGAGCCGTCTCCATCTCCTTCAGCCTGAGTTTCAGAGCCTTTTTGCGCGTCTTATTGGTAGCAGACTTGATCTGCTCCTCCAGCTGTTTGGCGGGTGACCACGTCAGTTGACCATCCTTCACGAAGGCCGTCACGTCATAAGGATCCCCCTGCCAGAAGGCCATGACTTTCTGCAGTTTGCAGTAGGGCTCATCCTTTTCTGGTACTTTCAGGTCTAGGCCTTCGACCTGAAGTCCCCTGAACAAGGTATCAACGAACACAGCCTTACACGCCGACTCCTCTAATGGAACCCAGGGACCACCAAAGGGCCATCCTGTACCAGTGGCCATATCGATCTCGATACACATTTGCTGTCCGTTCTTCTGAACTTCGCGCAGCATCTCCATCCACAGGTCAGAGAGGTAGGGAATATTGTTGGCTTGATTCCCTTGTACGCCGTAGATGGGTGTGATCTCCAGTGCTCCGATGCCGTGCTTGGCATATTCCTGCATATTCCACTGTAGGTTCTCTTGATCGACTGCCGATCCGAGCCACCACCATCGTGCTCCAGGTTTGGCTTCAGGTCTCACTTCAGGCCATTGTTGAGCCGTCATCGAGAGCGAGGTGCATAGTAGTAGAAGTGTAGAGATTAGTTTTTTGTTCATCTGATTAGTCTTTTTGTAGTTTCTTTTGTAGTTTTTAAAAAGAGAGAGAATGATACGTTGTCCATTCTCTCTCTTCTTATATAAATAAGGTGGATTACTCGATGACGATCAGAGCGTCGTCTTCCATGACACTCTCACCGATCTTCACGCAGATAGCCGATACCTTTCCGTACTTCTCAGCTGTCAGGTTATTCGCCATCTTCATCGCCTCCAGTACAATCACGGTGTCGCCAGCCTTCACCTCGTCACCCTCAGCCACACAGATGTCGGTAATAACACCAGGTAGGGGAGCCTTGATGGCATTAGCCTTGTTGACGGCTGCTTTGTTGGCAGCAGGAGCATCGTCGCTGCTGGCGGCAGTAGCTGCTTTTACCACGGGCTTTTTCTTCTCGGGCTCAGGCTGCTTCTCCATTTCTACTGTATACTCTTCACCGTTGACGGTCAGTGTAGCAATATTATCTGTAATATCGCCTACTACGACCTCGTATTTATTACCGTTGATGGTATATTTGTATTCCTTCATAACCAATCGTGTATTTAGGGATGTTGTGTGAATGTCTGTGCATAGCCGTTCCACTGCGTGGGGTGAGCATTAATGGTAATAATGCCCGGCTCTGCGTCGTGAACGTTATTGCCCAGGTGCTCGTGGAGCGCCATAGCAATGGCTGCATATACTTCGTTTGACATATTTACGAATTTTCGATTTACCATTAATTACATCGGGATATTACCATGCTTCTTGGCAGGCAGGGCGTCTCGCTTGGTAGCAAGCTGAGCCAGACCACGGCAGATGCGGAAGCGGGTATTACGTGGCTCGATGACATCATCGATGTAGCCATACTTAGCAGCCTGATAAGGATTAGCGAAGAGTTCATTGTATTCATCCTCCTTCTCAGCGATGAATGCCTTAACATCCTCTCCAGCCTCCTTCTTAGCCTTAGCCTCCTTGGCATAAAGTACGGCAGCGGCACCAGATGCACCCATCACGGCGATCTCAGCTGATGGCCATGCATAGTTCAGGTCGGTGTGGAGCTGCTTAGAGCCCATTACGATGTGAGAACCACCGTATGACTTACGCAGGGTGACAGTGATCTTGGGTACAGTAGCCTCTCCGTAAGCATAGAGCAACTGAGCTCCGTGCAGGATAACGGCGTTGTACTCCTGACCAGTACCAGGCAGGAATCCTGGTACGTCTACAAGCGATACGATAGGAATATTGAATGCATCGCAGAAGCGGACGAAGCGTGCACCCTTACGAGAAGCGTTCACGTCGAGCACACCAGCATAGCAAGAAGGCTGGTTGGCAACGATACCCACGCTCACACCATTGAAGCGAGCGAAGCCGACGATGATGTTCTTGGCGAACTTTGGCTGAACCTCGAAGAACTCGCCATCATCAACGACAGCAGCGATGACCTTATACATATCGTATGCCTCGTTGGGGTTCTCAGGGATAATCTCGTTGAGTGAATCCTCCATACGGTTGATGGGGTCGTTGGTGGGTTTGTAGGGAGCTGTCTCCATATTGTTCGAGGGGATGTAGCTCAGCAGCGTCTTGATCATCTGCAGACCCTCTTCCTCAGTAGCGGCTGTAAAGTGGGTTACACCCGACTTAGTGGCATGTACTGATGCACCACCCAGGTGCTCCTGGTCGATATCCTCGCCAGTAACGGTCTTTACCACCTTCGGGCCAGTGAGGAACATGTATGAGGTGTTCTCCATCATCAGTGTGAAGTCGGTGAGGGCAGGTGAGTAAACGGCACCACCAGCACAAGGACCGAAGATACCGGAAATCTGTGGGATCACACCTGAAGCAAGGATGTTACGCTCGAAGATCTCAGCGTAGCCAGCCAGTGCGTTGATACCCTCCTGGATACGAGCACCACCCGAATCGTTGATACCAATGACGGGGGCACCCATCTTCATGGCCATATCCATGACCTTACAGATCTTCTGACTCATGGTCTCAGAGAGAGAACCAGCATGCACTGTGAAATCCTGTGCGAAGATGAATATCAGTCGTCCGTCGACTGTACCACTACCAGCTACGACACCGTCGCCGAGGAACTGCTTTTTCTCCATACCGAAGTTATGGCAACGATGCTCCTTGAACATATCGTACTCCTCGAACGAACCTGGGTCGAGCAGCATCTCAATACGCTCACGAGCTGTATACTTGCCACGTTCATGCTGTTTCTGAATGGCTTTCTCGCCACCACCGAGACGAGCCTGTTCACGCTTCTCGATGAGTTGTTTGATCTTTTCTAATTGCTTTGACATTATAATCTAAATTTAATGTTTATGTTTAATCTTTAATTTAATGCTCGCAAAGTTCAGTCAGTACACCTGCTGTTGACTTCGGGTGGAGGAAGGCGATGTTCAGGTTCTCTGCGCCCTTACGAGGAGCCTGGTCGATGAGTCGTACACCCTTCTCACTGACCTCAGCGAGAGCATTAGCCACGCCGTCCTCAATGCAGAAGGCTACGTGATGAACACCCTTGTTACCCTTGTCAAGCCACTTCTGGATAGTACTCTCAGGAGATGTGGGTTCCAGAAGCTCCAGCTTCACCTCACCGCACTTCAGGAAGGCTGTCTTCACTTTCTGGTCCTCTACTACTTCAGTTGCATAACACTCCAAACCAAGCACGTCTGTGAAGAACGGCAGGCTTTCCTCAATGCTCTGGACTGCGATACCCAGATGCTCAATGTGTGAAATCTTCATATCTATAATTTTTTAGAATAGTTATAAATGATGTGCAAAGGTACAAAAGTTATTTGAGATTTCCATTTTATTTTGCTTTTTTTATATAAAAAAAGAGATTGTTGCATCATTCTGTGCAACAATCTCTGAATGTATAAACTAAAATAAGTATTATTTGAGCGTAGCATCCTTGAAAACAGACAAGGTATATACCTCCCCGTTTTCTGGATTCTTATACCAATTATGGTAACTGCCAGGAGTCATACCCCAGTTCACAAAATCTTTGTACGCTTTATTAATATTATTTTTTTCCAACGGATATTGGTAGTCGTAAGGAATCATAATAGCATGAGGATCCTCACCCAACCTTGAGAGATAAATATTACGATTGTATGTCTTGTTATATATATAAATCTGCTCTGAAGGATCTATACTTGCCATGCTAAATGTGGGACTAACCTCAATGATTTCTCTGATAGGGGTATGAGGATTTCCACCTTCAGTATTGATAAAAGACTCCTGATCAGCATTAAACATCGCATGAATCTCCTTATTGTCATTAAGAACATCTCCGTTAATATTCTTTAGATAAAGTTCATCGTATGCACCGCAAGCTTCCAGACTATACATAATCTGCGTCTGGTTAATTCGCTTTGCCTTGATCACTACGTCGTTCATATCATAGTCACCATCAAGACGGTCTTCAAAACAGTAGGTGTATGTAACGTTTGGTACCTCAATATTAGAGTCGAAAGTGACGATACCACCCTCTATTTCAAGAATCATATCGTTAAAGTCACTATCGGTACCAGGTTCTCCCAGGAGGTAGTTCTTGCCGTTGACTCCTATCCATACCATTCTTGGGTCTGTTTCACTGAGACCTGAATTACGAAGTTTGTTAGTCTTTCCATTAAACGACTCCAATGTGTTAATCTCCTTATTTAATCGTCCGTCACAATACAATTCACCTTGTTGATCTGATTTTTTCGCGTGAATAAAGAAGCCTATCTTATACCCTTCAGGGAAATAGAAAGAGCCCTTTGTATCTTTCGTGGGAATACCATCACCCCAATAAATGAGGGGGTATCCCGTTTCTTTCTTAATCACGTCTCTAGGAAGTCCTGTACTCTTATATTTGTTTCTTTCTGTGCGCCTGAGTTCTGCAGCCATATACTTCGGCAGACTTTTGATATATTGTAAAGGATCTTTGTCTTTAAGGTCTGATTCTTTAAAGTAGTAATAGTAGATATCACAATTAATAAATTCTTGAAAGCCTCCGTCTTGATAATAAACAGGTGAAAGAACTATGGGTTCGTTCTTGCCTGTTGTAATAGCATAGCAATTTTCATTAAAGAAGTCACTGTTCCTGATTTTTTCTACATTGAGACCTTTATTTGGAAGATATTCAAAAATGATATTTCTAAGATCATTTTTGAAATCAGAATCATAGTCGTTCAAAATAAGCATCAAAGCATCAGGGAGATATGTTTCACCTTTTACTGAGGAGTAGCCTTTTAATTGTACGTCTTTGATAGGATAGAGCATATCATTTTCCCATCCTTCAGAGCCATTCTGTTTGTTGAATGAAGCAATTGCATTTCCTAACTGAGGTTCTGGCAGCCCACTGAGTAAGTCTGCGCTTACACCTCTTGTGTGGCTTGCATTAGTTTCAAGTGAATTGAATTCAACTGTAGCCTGTCCAGGGTCGAATCCTTTAATGAAATATTTTCCATTGCTTGAAACACAGGCTGCATAGAGGCGAGTAATGTCAGATGGGGCATCATAGGTGAGTGTCACTTTCTGGCCAACTGTTACTGCTGCCTCATTGAGGATTTCAGAGCCATTGGCATCTTTGTTTCCAAATGGAGAACCAGTCAGAATCTGTACCTTCGCGATATTATCGAGAGCGGCATTAGCTGTAATAGTAACACTCCCGGCTTTGGTTGTACTCCAATCCTGATCGGGGCTAAAGGTCGTGCCAAAGATGTTCTGAACATTTTGTGCGATTTCTTCCTGAGTAGGTTCAGGTGTAATGTTGTTCTCACTATACTCAGGCATCTTGGTACACCCTGCGAAAACCAGTGAACAAACAACTGCGGATAAAGATAATATTCTCATATAGCTATATTTTTTAGTTTCTACACTTAAAAGATCTAAATTTGTGCAAAGTTACGAATTTGTTTATAATAATGTACGCAACGTGTAGAATATTTAAGGTTTATTAACCAAATTCGTGATGATTTGTATTTTTTAGAAGTCTATAGTCACTTTTCCGTTGATTTGTCGTCCTGTGAGGTAGTTGGGGACAGCCCATTGACGGTTGTTTACATCCGAAACCCAATAGTAGCTGTTGACGTTCGAAATGCCGAAGAGATTCAGGCAGTCCACCCCCAGCCAGAGGTTCTTGATACCACGTCCTTCCTTGATGGCCCGGAAACTCATACCGATGTCGGCACGCTTATAGGCAGGAGCCCTGAATGTCTGTGCTTCCAGTCCTCGATGAGGAGCTCCGAAGGGCAGTCCGTCGGCATAGGCGAGTCGCAGCGTCATGCGCCAGCGATCCGTACCAGGGAAGTAATCCGTGAAATGCAAATTCACGGCCCACCGTTGGTCTGTAGGCATAGGAACCCATTGGTCACCCAGCTTCTGTCGCGCACTCATCAGCGAGAGCGTCAGCCACGAATCCGTCCCAGGAACGAACTCACCGTAGAGTTTCAGGTCGATACCCGTCGCATAGCCTGAGCTGATGTTTTCGCCGTAGTAGGTGATCTTCAGGTTCTGCACGTTGTAGGGGATAAGGTTCGAAAGCGCTTTGTAATACGCCTCTGCCGAGAATTTGAAAGGACGGTTGAGCATTCTGAAGCGATAGTCCATGGCAGCAATGAACTGGATGGAGCGCTGGCTCTTGATCTTGTCATTGAGTATCGCCGTAGTGATGCCGTTCTGGGTCACCGTGTCGCGCATCTCTTTGTAGAAAGGCGCCTGATAATAGATACCTGTGGCGAAGCGGAAGGTCAGGTCGTTGTTAAAGGCAGGCACAATGGCCAGTGAGGCTCTGGGAGATACGATGGTCTCTTTGGTAAACGACCAGTTGGCCAGTCTGACGCCATAGTTCAGCGTGAAGTAGGTGTTCCCCTTCGCGAATCGGTAGGTATCTTGTATGTAGGCCTCTATGCGGTGACTCTTCACGTCGTTCTTCGCGTTCAAGGTGTAAATCAGGTCAAGACGGTCAGCAGAGTGGGGGATGGAGTAGCCGCTGGAGTCCCTCATCTCGTATTCTCTCGACTGTTCCTTGATGTGTTCCGTTTTGTAGGTGACTCCCGCCTCTATGTCGTGATGCTGAGTCCGATGGTTGCCTACGAGTTTGAAACTCACCACATCGGCTGTCAGATAGTTGCGTGCATGTTCCATGTACGTACCCACGCCGAGGTTCTCCTGAGTCTGGGTGTCGTCGAGCCAGTACTGGCCCATGATGTCATAGCGTTCACTCTCTTTGGTGTGGAAGGCCGATGTCAGGAATTTTACGCTGGTATGATCATTGAAGTGGCGGGCGATGCTGGCTGTGCCGAAGAAGGTACGGAACACATCCTTTTCCTCGCCGTCGAAATACACCTTGAATGACTTCACATCCGCCAGTGTACCGAATTTGGTCTCACGGTCTTCAGGCACGAAATTATAATGGTTCTCCGAGATGTTTCCGATGAAATCAATCGTCCATCTATTGTTTGGTTTATAACTGATATATGTCTGATAATCAATGAAATTAGGCCTGTACTCTCCAGTTGTTTCGAGCGAGCCTAAGAGGTAGCGTGTGGTCTTGTATCTGATTCCGTGACTCATCGAGAATCGGCTGTTTCCGTAGCCGACGAATCCGCTGGCGCCCAACAGTGATCCTGTGGCCGAGGCCTCAAATCCCTTGATGCGTCGATAAGTGATGTCGAGTGCCGATGACATCTTGTCGCCATATTTCGCCTCGAAACCACCAGTCGAGAAGCCGATTTTCTCCACCATGTCAGGGTTGATGACCGAGAGGCCTTCCTGTTGTCCGCTACTGATGAGAAGCGGTCTGTAAACCTCCACCTGGTTGATGTAGACCGA
Source organism: Prevotella sp. (assembly GCA_016286575.1). GTDB lineage: Bacteria > Bacteroidota > Bacteroidia > Bacteroidales > Bacteroidaceae > Prevotella. The sequence continues at coordinate 203 of JAEETB010000015.1, read as the reverse complement.
GTTCTCGTCGAACGATCCGCCACGTACATTGTATTGCGATGACAACTCGTTGTGCGTCGATACACCAGCCTGCTGTTGTATCAGTTCCTCTACGGCGTTGCCAGTGGTCGAGGGTGTCTGTCGCATATCCTCCACCTTCAGCTGTTCGGTCTGTGAGGTCTGCCTGCGCTGTTCGGTGACTACGATTTCATCGACATTTGCCG
>JAEETB010000238.1 GCA_016286575.1 Prevotella sp. | reverse complement strand
GACAGATGAGTCAGGCAAATGTGGACTTTATCATTTCCTTTATACGTCTACAGGTGATTTGGAATATGTTCCCAGTGAATACGAATAATGAACTCACGGGGACAGCTCCGGCGGGTTAGCTATGGAAAGTTTAAATAATCATAAAAGAGCCCCCAGTCCGTGCAAGGTTTCGGTGCTCATCAGTTATATAAATAAAGAACATAAAGAAAGCAAACATGAAAAAGAACATTTTATTATCAACTTTAGCATTGCTGGCAGTGGTTTTGCTGGCGGCCTGTAGCAATGATGAAGAGGATGGAATAGTAGTTGATATGCTGCCGAAGACAAGGAGCATCGATTTGACGGAGGCACAGAAAGAGTACATTAAGAAAAACAATGATTTCTCATTCAACCTCTTCAAGACCATCAATCAACAGCCGAAGGAAGCTCAGAGTGTTATCTGTTCACCTATCAGCGTAACTTACATCCTTGGTATGCTCCACGATGGTGCAACAGGTACGACAGAAAAGGAGATTTCATCACTGCTGGGATTCGGCAGCCAAAATGCCTCAGAAATCAATGAACTCTGCAAGGCTCTTATCGAAGGAGCGCCTGAAACGGATGAGAACGTAACTCTGAAGATTGCCAATTATCTGGCTGTCAACTGGGGAGAGACTCTTCTAGGGAAGTTCCAAGATGATATGGACTATTATTACCATGCAGGGATGGCCTCGCTTGATTTTACTTCACCCGTCGCTGTAAAAGCCATCAATGACTGGTGTAGCAAACAGACTGAAGGCGTCATCCCGGAAATCGTTGACAGACTGCCGTTAGACACTAAGTTGGTGCTGATGAATGCCATTTATTTCAAGGCAAACTGGACAAATAAGTTTGATCCCAAAGACACCAAGGTTGAACCGTTCACACTTGAGAGCGGCAGCAATAAAGAGTTGCCGATGATGCATCGGAAAGGCGCCGTCTTGTGTAGTTCCAACAACACCTTCACTACGATTCGCCTGCCATACGGTAGCGGTGATAGATGGAGCATGTATGTGATGCTGCCCAACGAAGGCAAAACCGTTGATGATGTAATCAGCAACCTCAGTGCAGGCCAATGGTCTAAAACTGATTTCAATGCCGAAACTGTTGACATCAAAATACCGCGTTTCAGCTTGTCGAGCGACATCGACCTGAAGCCTGTCATCTCAGAAATGGGTGCTCCAACCCTATTCAGCATTGATGCACAGCTTACCAATATCTGTGAGAAGAAGCAACTATTCGTTACGCTGATGAAGCAGAAAGCTTCTATTGAGGTCAACGAAGAGGGTAGTAAGATGGCTGCTACTACTATCGCTGCAGAAACAGAGAGCGGAGCACTGTTTCTGAATGGTGGTGATTTCCATTGCACTCATCCGTTCGTCTATCTGATCCAGGAGTCCAGCAGCGGAGCCATCTTCTTCATCGGCACCTTCAGAGGAGAATAGAACAACGTTTGAGCCCTCAATCCGTGCAAGATTCCGGCGCTCGTCAGTTATATAAATAAAGAACATAAAGAAAGCAAACATGAAAAAGATTATTCTATTATCAACCTTAGCATTGTTGGCAGTGGTTTTCAAAGAGGAAATCATAACCCCTATGCCAACTGAGGTTTATCAAAAGATAAAATAAATCATATCCCCCGTGAGTCAGCTCAGTGTAGCTGATATTCGAAACATGTCTGTTCTTGTCAATATGACACAAGATTTGAATCGAAAAATTTCGTCAATTCAATATAATTTGCTAAATTTGCCCCAAAATATGACATACTCTAACAACAGGTCTACGACGTACGTCTATGATGCGACGGGCAGGAAGCTCCAAGTGGAATATGTTAACCCCGCAACGACATTTGACTATTGCGGCAATATGATTTATGTAAATGGGAATCTAGACCGGATTCTTGTAGATGACGGATATATTGAACCTTACGAAGGAGAGATGTATTATAGCTATTATCTGAAGGATCATCAGGGCAACAACCGCGTGGTTGCCTATGACAATGGTGTGGTTGCAGAGGTAAACCACTACTATCCCTTCGGCCTGCTCTTCGGCGAGAGCGAGGATCCAGAGACTCAGAAGTACAAATATAACGGCAAGGAGTTCGACCGCTATCATGGTCTGGACATGTATGACTACGGAGCCCGCTTCTACGATCCAGGCATCTGCCGTTTCACCACCATGGATCCCATGTGTGAGAAGTATTATAACCTTAGTCCTTACATCTATTGCGGGAATAATCCGATAAATGCTGTTGATTTGCATGGTGATAGTATTTATATTGGTTACGAGCATCAAGAAGAGCTTTTAGGAATGATCAACAAGTTATCTGAGGGAGAATTTGGAGTGTCTGAAAATGGATTTCTCTATTTAAAGCATACTACAAAACCCGCTGTTGATGTTAACAATTATTCTTCGTTTTATCGGGATTTAATTGTACAAGGAATTAATTCTAGTAATACTATTTCTATTAAATATTCCTCAGAAGCTAATTTTAAAGGCAATTCATATGACCTAAAAAAATATGGAGAAGGATTGACAATAGTAGACGGCCAAAAAGCATATGTTTATATTTCTGGAAAGGAGCACACGACACTTAGTGGAACATACAGTAATCCTGAAATAATATTAGCTCATGAATTAGCTGGACATGCGATACCATCTGTAACTTGTTCTTTCCTTAGCCCTCAATATGATGGAATGGCTGTAACTGCAGAAAATATCATTAGGGAAGAAGTGGGAATGTCAAAAAGAATTTGGGGGAAATCTGAAAATAAGCATTATTCAGTACCTTCTTTAATTAATCCATTTGGACGAGTGTTTATAAATAGACAGTTTCAAATATATTATTAACAATATGTGTAGGCTATATGAAGCATCTAAACTATTTTTACATTATCTTCTGTATCATATTGATGGCATGCAACTTCACTAGGAATTCAAGTGTGACTGATAAGCCTGTAGTTCCTCTTGATTCGATTTTCCTACTTTCTATTAACGATATTGACGAATTTGGAGAAAAACACGAATTCCTCTTTTTCTTAGATTCTATCAATAACCGTCTCAGTGTTGTTGGCAAATATCACCAGATAATTAGCCATTACAATATCTATACTATCCATCCTGGTGAATCCATTGAATATGACAATGAACTTGATGGCCATGTAAAGCTATTAATAAGAGAGGGTTTAATAATAGGTTCTATTACAGAGCAGGGTAGAGGCATACAATACGAATATGATTCTTTGCGCCATCTAAGTGGTATTAGACTAAACAAGACTAAAAAGCTGGTTTTATGGAAAGGCGACTCTGTGAAACATGTTGTTATGATTGACTCCATCATTAATAGTCATAGATATACGAAGAATATTTATTATTCAGACAAAGAACGATCTTCAAGCTATTCACCAGAATTACTAAAAGAAATCATCAATTTAAGTTGGGATGAATATTTGTTTACTCATTTGGGGCTGTATGGTAAATTACCAATAGGCAATAACTATATTGTTGAAGACCTATCCTATGGGTATGAAGGAATAATATATAGAATTTCAAATGAATATAATGAGAATTATTCTGATAACGGCTACCAAATTAAAAGTAAAAAGCAATCCGGAGGAAGTGAAAGGATGAGAATAAGGGAATATGAATGGAATCAGCCAAATGTATTAGCTCTATTTAGAATTCTGAAATATAAACCCTAGTTATTACATATTTTGATTATGAGAACAATTATTTCTATTCTTCTTATCATCTCATGTCTGTCCATATGCGGACAAGAGATAAACCATATGCAAAATACATTTTATAACAGAGATTCACTGGTGCTGAGAAAGATGAATCTCAAAGAGTTCAATGTACAGGGAAAAGATCATACGTGGAGCCTTGAAGGGATAAAGGCAGACAAAAAAGAGTATCGTTCGAGGTTTTTGGAAAAACGCAATGGACTGGAAAGTTGGACTTGGACCAATCAGTATTAATCATGGATATGGAGCAAAAAATGGATCTTTAAGCAATGAATACAAGTCTTTTGGTATAGGTCTTGGAGCAAGTTTGGGTTTATCATTTGGTCCATCGAATACAAAGTTTATTAAAAAATTTTGAATCATGAAAAAATATCCTATTTTTATCTTCCTGTTAACATTCATTGGTTGTTCACCAAGCTACAAAAGTTGTTTAGAATGTATTCTACCTGACGAATATGACTTTAAAATCATTTCATGTGAAGAATCTAATTTGTTATATTTTGAAGGCATAAATAAAAAAGGAGAAATAGTGCATGAACAAATTCAACATTTTTGGGATATTAGTTCTTTTTATGAAATTGGTGATAGTATCATAAAAAAGAAAGGTGATAGAGATATAAAACTTGTAAAAAAAGACACCACTATTATATTGCGGTTTTGGGGACAAGACGGTCCTCTCTATCCAGAGGAACAAGATTCTATTTTCAAGATGTTGATAAATGATAAAAAATAAGATTAGTATGAGAAAATTATTATTTTATATCACATTTTTAACTTTGTCTGGACAAGCCCAAGAAATAAACTTCGAGCAAAACTGGATAGTTGCTAGAATACGATATTTTGCAGATTTTGTCAGTTGAGGATACGATATTTTGCAGATAAGCGGACAAGGCGTGTCGTCTTTTTAAGTACCTCCGTGGCATTTTTTTAGACGGAAGGGCTCAAGCTCTGCTCGCTTGCTACCGAGGGGACGCAGGTGAAGCCCGTCCGCGTGCACTCCTTTGACTGGTATTGGCCCCAGTAACTGAAGTGAACCCAGAAGTTTAGACAGATTAAACATTATTTCTCATTTGGAATTGAGTCCGGTATTGTACTGGGCTCATTCCATTTAATCTGAGTTTTATTCTCTCGTTATTATAATATTCAATGTA
>JAEETB010000237.1 GCA_016286575.1 Prevotella sp. | reverse complement strand
GCTCCACTGACTCCTGCAATAAGGTTTTTCCATGTTTCCTCAGGAGTGTTGCCCACTGGCGTCACTGCGCCAAGACCTGTTACAACTACTCTTTTTAATTCCATAAGCTAATATTAAAGCATAATGGTTGCCTCGTCATATCCGAAGCAACCATTATGTTATAAATTTAATTTATTTTGCGTTCTCCTCGATGTAAGCGATAGCGTCACCTACTGTACCGATCTTCTCAGCCTTGTCATCGGGAATAGAAATACCAAATTCCTTCTCGAACTCCATAATCAGCTCAACGGTATCCAGTGAATCTGCGCCCAGATCGTTTGTGAAGCTGGCCTCTGCCTTTACTTCTGCCTCATCTACACCGAGTTTGTCTACGATAATTGCCTTTACTTTGCTTTCAATTTCTGACATAATTGTAATACTTTAAAATGTTAATAATGAATTTGCTATCTTGAAAATTATCAGCCTTTTGCTGAAATCGGGTGCAAAGTAACACATTTTCTTTCACTTACGCAAATTTTTTTAAGAAAAACTGACTTTCTTTTGCACAAAAGGGGGGTATCTGTGCATAAAATGGGCTTTATTTTGCATCTTTTACAACTTAAAACGTCAAAAATTGAAGAAATTCTTCGAATTAGTTGGCAAATTGAAAAAGTTTCTGTAGTTTTGCGGAATAAAACAATTAAAGATGTCATTTACAGAAAAAGCAAACCGTATTTTCAATCGTGCCATCAGTGACTATCATCTGACGGATAATGTTAATACGCCCATTCAAAATCCATACGAAAAAGATAGTATCGAATCAAATCTTTATTTGAAGTGTTGGATCGATACCGTTCAATGGCATTTTGAAGATATTATCCGTGATCCTCACATTGATCCTGTAGAGGCACTTACTTTAAAACGTCGTATTGATCGCAGTAATCAGGACCGTACAGATTTGGTGGAAGAGATAGATTCTTATTTCCGTCATTATTATAGTGAGGTAAAGCCTTTGGCAGATGCCCGCCTGAATACAGAGAGTCCTGCCTGGGCCGTAGACCGTCTGAGTATCCTGGCCCTGAAGATCTATCACATGCAGGAGCAGGTGGAGCGCACAGATGCTGAGCCTGAACATATTGCCAAGTGTCAGGCAAAGTTGGACGTACTGCTGGAACAACAGAAAGATCTTTCACTGGCTATTGACCAATTACTGGAAGACATCGAGGCTGGTCGTAAGTATATGAAAGTCTACAGACAGATGAAGATGTACAACGATCCTTCAACTAACCCGATACTGTATAAGAAATAATGAAGAAAGAGCATATTCTTGTCATCCGATTCTCTGCACTGGGCGATGTAGCTATGACTGTACCAGTGATATGGGCTTTGGCTAACCAGTACCCTGATGTCCGTATCACCGTACTGAGCAAGAAGTTTGCACGTCCACTCTTTTATGATCTGGCACCTAACGTGAACTTCATGGAGGCAGACCTCTCGAAGGAATATCATGGGGTGAAGGGATTGAATGCGCTCTATCGCAGACTTGTAGCTAAACAATTTACCAAGGTAGCTGACCTGCATAATGTCTTGCGTTCAGAATATCTGAGACTTCGCTTCAACCTGGGTCATTATCGTGTGGAGCATGTGAACAAACATCGTCATCAACGCAAGAAACTTACCTCTTACAAAAATAAGATCAAGAAGCAACTTCCCACTTCGTTTGAGAACTATGCTGAGGTGTTTGAGCGTCTAGGGTATCCTGTAGATATCCGTCAGTTCCATTCCATCTTCCCAGAAGAAGGTGGTAATCTGAATCTGCTTCCAAAGGAGATAGGGCCAAAAAAGAGTTTTGAGCAGTGGATTGGTATAGCCCCATTTGCAGCCCATAATGGTAAAATCTATCCCCCAAGACTGATGGAACAGGTTATCTTCCATCTGATCCAGAAATATCCAAAGGGTCGCATCTTCCTTTTCGGAAAAGGTGAGTTGGAAGATAAATACTTGCAGATGTGGTGTGCTCAATATCGTCAGTGTCTGATAGTAAGCAAACACTGTGAGAACAATATCTATCAAGAACTGATACTGATGAGTCATCTTGACGTAATGCTCTCGATGGATTCTGCCAATATGCATCTGGCTTCACTGACAGGAATTCCTGTTGTCAGTGTCTGGGGAGCTACCCATCCTATGGCTGGATTCCTGGGATTCAATCAGAATGCCGATAATGTGATTCAGCTCGATCTTGAATGCAGGCCTTGCAGTATATATGGCAATAAGCCTTGTCAGCGAGGCGACTATGCTTGTCTACAAAACATTCCACCAGAACGGATTGTTGAGAGAATAACAACCCTTATTAATAACTAAAGCATTAAATTTATGAAGTACATTTGTGAAGTTTGCGGTTATGTCTATGACCCCGCAGCAGGTGATCCTGACAGTGGCATTGAGCCAGGAACAGCTTTTGAGGATATCCCCGATGACTGGGTATGCCCCGTTTGTGGCGTAGGCAAGGAAGATTTCAAGCCTGAGTAAAAAATGAAGGTGGCAACGATTGATTGCCACCTTATTTTTATATAATAGTCCAAGATCTATTATTCTTGTATTTCGATTTTCAACAAATCCAAGCAATAATAAGTCATTCCAGCTATCTGCGCTGATTTATAGTCACCCCAATTAATATCCATTGAATAGGCATCACCTGAGAAGACAACCTTCAGATTCTCCTGGAGAAAGTCTATATCAGGAAACGACTGTGGATAATACCTAGCGATAACAACATCACTTCCTGGATACTTATAGGCAATATACCACTTACGAAGATATTTATCCTTATAGATAGTACCTTGCTGATCATTGACAGTCATGATAATATCCTGATCACAGTTACAACTGGGCTTTATCTTATCAGTATACTGATTGGTAAAAAGGAAATAGTTATTATCCGTATAATAGAGTCTCAGTTTGTTACCAATAAGTTCGTAACGATTGACACTGCCTATATACTTATCAAAAAATACAGATTCGTCGTCGATCACCAATACCTGAGTCTGATTAACCGATTCCTTAATCAAAGTATTTTCCTTACTTCTTACTTTTCCGAAATCAGTAACGTTGCCTAAAGAATAGGCTTTCACGTAATTACCAGAGAATTCAACTGAGAACTTGTGATACTCTACCTTGAAAGAATCAACCTCATGAAAAGCACCATCAACTTCCCAACCTAAAAGCCTCCATTCTCCCTGCAAATCATCACTGATATTATCCTTGATACACCCTGTCAATAAGGTAATTGACGATAATATACTGAATAAAACAAATAATCTTTTCATCATTATCTGCCAATAAATTAACTTAATTGCAACATCCTTTCTATAGGTTTCACAGCTTCTTTGGCTATCTCAGAATCAATCTCAATCTGGGGATTTTCATCCTTCAGACAGTTATAAACCTTCTCCAACGTATTCATCTTCATATACTGGCACTCATTACAGCTGCATTCCAGCCCGCTCTCGCTGATTTCTGGAGGTACAGGAATAAATTCCTTGTCAGGACAAGTTCGCTGCATCTCGTGGAGGATTCCAGCCTCTGTAGCCACAATAAACTGCTTCTTGTCACTCTGCTGAGCATAATTCAGCATCGTAGCTGTAGATCCTTTTACATCTGCTAAAGCCAATACAGGACCCTTACACTCTAAATGGGCCATTACCACTGCCTCAGGATATAGCTTTTTCATTTCGATGATCTTTTCTACAGAGAAACGCTCATGAACATGACAACCTCCATTCCATAGCAGCATATCACGACCTGTCACCTCATTAATATAACTACCTAAATTATAGTCAGGACCAAAGATCAGTTTTGCATCCTTAGGCAACTGATCTACAACCTTCTTGGCATTTCCTGAAGTAACGACTACATCAGTCAAAGCCTTTACAGCAGCTGTCGTATTCACATAAGATATCACCTGATAGCCAGGATGCTCTTCCTTGAATTTCTTCAAATCCTCAGCTTTACAAGAATCAGCCAAAGAACAGCCAGCTTCCAGATCAGGACAAAGCACCATCTTATCTGGTGAGAGTAGTTTACAGGTCTCAGCCATAAAATGAACACCACACATCACCATGATCTTGGCATCTGTCTCTGCAGCCTTACGGGCTAAAGCCAATGAATCACCTACGAAGTCAGCAATATCCTGAATATCGCCAATCGTATAATAGTGTGCGAGAATGATAGCATCCTTCTCTTCACACATTCTGCGGATTTCCGCTTTCAGATCTTCAGTTTTCAACATCTTATTATTTTTATTCTTTCTTTTTTTCTTTTCTTTAAAAACAAAATGAATAGGATGATATGCCGTTGAAATCTTGATAACTTTCAGGCCTTTTTCTTGCGTAATAGGTTATCCACGTATCAAGATGCCTTATTCACACCCTCTGTGGATTCTTATTATCTGATAATGAAGACTTCACGTACTTTATCCACAATTTCCATTTTTGGTGCAAATATAATAAGTTTATATCTTTTTTCAGCAAAAATTTGTTGAAAAGTGACTGAATTAGCAAGAATAACTGTGTTAATATCCACATATTCCTGCCTTTGAACCTTATTTTGTTCAGAAATCCACTAGTTATTAACAGAGTTATCCACAGGTTTATCAACACTTTATTTTCTGAACAAATATATAGAAAAGTTAATGAACTATAAATTCTAAGAAATCTTTGCAAGGTTTTTGCAATTTCCAGTTATATAGATAGAAACGTCTGGTGAGAATGTTGTTTTTTAATATATAGCTCCATATCTGACAAATTTGAGAGTAATAATGAATCTGTAAGCATAGAATTTGTATAGTTCCATGAAGCGACACAGGAAGGTTTTCAGCACTACCCGATTCTGGCGGGTAGTGCTCTTTTCTTTTAAAAAAGGCTCTAAATGTTTTGCCATTTGTCAGCGATGTTGTATCTTTGCAGCAATTTTA
>JAEETB010000236.1 GCA_016286575.1 Prevotella sp. | reverse complement strand
GGTTCTCAATGGGTCAATAGGTTAGAGAACCATCCCTAACGCTCTGGCAACGGCATTCTTGATAAAGGCATTGATGGTGATGCCAGCCTCCTGAGCAGCCATTGCCACACCGCTGTGGATCTCTGGTGTCAGACGTACATTCAGCACGCCAGTATAAGGCTTTCTTGGTTCTATTCCCTCTTCTGCACAAAATGCGAGATAATCATCTATAGCCCCTTCAAAATCGGCTGTCAGTTCCTCTACAGTAGAGCCCTCATAGGTAATGCAATCCTTCGGCATCCCCTGCACCTTTCCGAAAAGGCATTTGTCTTCTTCACTATACTCTACACTTCCGGTATAGCCTTTGTACTTCAAATATCCCATACACTGTCCTCCTATTTTATATAATTATTCTTCAAGAGATAATTCAAAATATCACGCATCATATAACCCTTTATGATATTACTTGGATGGGGTTTGTGCATGATGTACACGTTTTGATTCTCAGCATTGTAGAACTTGACGCGCGATCCAGATGTGGCTCCCTTGTTATCCAGTACGAATCCGTAGTACTGAAACAGGGTCAACACCTCCTCGAAAGTGAAGTCTCTGGGAAGCGTCTTGAATCGTTTGATCAGTTTCTCTTTCTTATTCATCGCCGCAAAGGTAACTAAATTTAGTCACACTTGCAAATTTTCAGGCAAGTTTTTTACAATCAAAATGATCATCACAAATAACTCATTAGGCTGGGTCAGGCACCTCTCATAAAAAAAAACTTGATTTATTTTGTAGTTTCCGATATATTGACTAATTTTGCAGCAGAATAACCAAACACCATTAAAGTATGAAACGAAACAGATCTATTCTTAACTGGCTCTTCTTGCTGATGATAACGGTGGGGATGACCTCGTGTCAGGGACTGGTCGATGCCATCTTCGGCTCTGAAGACCAACCCGCACAAAGTAGTAGTAGTACTACTACAATCCCCGACATCCAGATCGACAATGCCACGCTGACGCTGTCGGTAGGTCAGACGGCCTCCAGACCGGCGACGGCCAAGTCGGCTGATATCCAGCTCACCTATGCCTCCAGCACGCCTGCCGTGGCAACGGTAAGTCAGGCGGGAAAGGTGACGGCCTTCTCCGCCGGCGAGACCACTGTCACCGTGAGTGCGCCCCAGATTTCCAAGAGCGTATCCTTTAAAGTCGTTGTCAACGCCATCCCAGCCGAGCAGCTGGCCGCTGTGGATAAAGCCACGCCGCTGACGTTCCTGCCACTGGATGACGGAAAAATCACCGTCACCTTCTACAATGGCATCACGCTGGCTGGCGACATCCACTACACCATCAACGACGGCCAGGAGCAGACCATTGCCAAGAACACCGCCGGTGCCTACGACATCCAAGCGAAGAAGGGCGACGTGGTGCAGCTCTACAGCATCAACACCTCTCTTGGTGGTGGCGCTGTGGCAGGAACCCGTGGCGGTACAAGAGCTATTGACGAGGGTGCGAAGTACATCAACATCCGTCCTTCGATGAAGACCGAGATCTTCGGTAACGTGATGAGTCTGCTGAAGGGCAAGGACAATCTGGAGGGTGCCGATGCCATCGAGGCGAATAACGCCTTCTACGGCTTGTTTGCAGGTGCCGATAAACTCGTGAACAATGACGAGCGTCTGCTCGTATTACCCGCCACCACCTTGACGGAGGGCTGCTATCAGGATATGTTCAACGGCTGCAAGGGCATCGAGAAGGCACCCGTGCTGCCTGCCCCGAAGCTGGAGAAAGACTGCTATAGTGAAATGTTCTTTGGCTGCGAAAACCTGAAGAAGATATCCATCGATGCCACGGGCACTGCCGATGGCACGACGCTTAGCGATTGTACAGGCGGCATGCTCACAGGTGCAGGCACAAACGCCGAAGGCGGAACGCAGCTCATTTTGCCCCAATCGGTGGCTTCAGGCGAGGCCGGCTTCAGTGTGGAAGACCTGCTATCGGCTTCAGGCGCCGGCGAGAACATAAAGCCGTATTATGCCAATGAAAATGGCGAGATTCAAGATGCCAGCTCAACTGTAAAAGTGACGGGCGTTACGCTCGACAAGACCAAGCTGGTACTGACCGTTGGCAGCGCTGGTCACCTGCAGGCCACCGTACTTCCCGAGGATGCCACCGAAAAGACCGTGACCTGGAGCAGCGACAAGACTTCCGTTGCCACCGTCGACGCCACAGGTAATGTAACCGCCGTAGCCGAGGGCGAGGCAACAATCACCGCCAAGGCAGGCGACAAGACCGCTACCTGCAAGGTGACAGTCAACAAGAAGGCCGGCGCCATCAGCTACGCCACGGCCAGCGTCAACAAGACCTTCGGCGACGCTAACTTCACCAATGAGCTCACGAAGACGGGCGACGGCACGGTGACCTATTCATCGTCTGACACTAAAGTAGCCGAGGTTGACAGCAAGACGGGCGAAGTGACCATCAAGGGCAACGGCGAGGCCACCATCACAGCCACCGTCGCCGATAGCCCCACCTACACCTACGCCACGAAGACCGCCTCGTATAAGATAAACGTGACAGCAGTAAAAGTGCCAGATCCGACAATCAACCCGTCAGACAACTACGAGAACGACGGCAATCCACTGGCTTCAAAGTAACGAAACATGTTGAATCGCAAAAGAAGACAAATTATGAAAATCAGATATCTTTTCAACCTCGCAGCGCTGTCACTCATCTTGGCTGCCTGCTCGAGCGATGAGAATACACTGGCGATCTCGGGTGTGAACAGCCAGCAGATCCCCTTCACTGCCACCATCAGTGTCGGCAATGCCTCGACGCGCAGCCTGACTGAAGCAACTGACGGTAGCGCCGTCAACACCAGTTGGGAGCTGAATGAGCAGGTGGCACTTATCCACAACAGCGTGGTCGACGTGATGAGCGTCACTGCTGTTGATGAGACCACGAAGGCTGCCACTATCAGCGGCACCATCACGGGTCAGCCTGCCGATGGCGACCCTGTGACCGTGATCTATCCCGCCTCGGCAGTTGACACAGAGACAAAAGCCGTCAAGACCAACCTTCTCGCCACGCAAGACGGTCAGCTGACCACCATCTCTGAGAAACTGGACTACCGCACTGCCAGCAGCACGCTGGCTGTTAGCGCTGGAGGTTCCACCTTCGGCAGCAACGTCACGCTCGCCCTGCAATATGCCATCTGGAAACTGTCGCTCAACGACGGTACTAATGCCATCAGCACCTCGCAGTTCGTGATCAAGGACGGCAGCGGCAACACCATAACCACCGTGGCACCACCCACGGCCACCAGCGACCTCTATATCGCCATGAGTCCTGCCAGCGAGGCTGCCTTCAGCTTCAGCGCCGTGGTGGGCGATTTCTCCTGGCTCTACTCGAAGGAGGGCGTTACCCTCAAGGCTGGAAAATACTATCAGTCGTCCGTCACGATGACCATCTCGAAGAAAGCCGGTGAGATCAGTTACGCCACGGCCAGCGTCAACAAGACCTTCGGCGACGCTAACTTCACCAATGAGCTCACGAAGACGGGCGACGGCACGGTGACCTATTCATCGTCTGACACTAAAGTAGCCGAGGTTGACAGCAAGACGGGCGAAGTGACCATCAAGGGCAACGGCGAGGCCACCATCACAGCCACCGTCGCCGATAGCCCCACCTACACCTACGCCACGAAGACCGCCTCGTATACCATCGGCGTTGGCACAGCCGCGATGACCGTCAGCGCCACTGGCTACAGCGGTACTTACGACAACTCAGCCCACGGCATCACCGTGAACGCTCCAGAAGGCGCCACCATCAAATACGGCACCGCTGAGGGCACCTACACCCTCGAAGCCAGTCCCACTTACACCACTTCAGGCGAATACACCGTCTATTATCAGGTGACAAAGCCGGGCTACACGACGGTCACTGGCTCAGCCACCGTGACCATCAGCAAGGCTGCAGGCAGCATCAGCTATGCGACCGCATCGATCGAGAAACTGACCACCGACGCTGCGTTTACCAATGCCCTGACGAAGACGGGCGACGGCAAGGTGACCTACTCTTCCGATAAAGAGTCGGTCGCTAAGGTCAACACCACCACGGGCGAAGTGACCATCATGGGCAAAGGCGAGGCCACCATCACGGCCACCGTCACCGACGGCGACAACTACACCTACGCCACGAAGACCGCCTCGTATAAGATAAACGTGTCGTCACAAGGCGGACTGGAGGACTACGACAAAAAAGACGGAACAGAATGGTAAACCCTAAAAACGAAGTGAGCAATGAAAAATAGATGTAAATATACGATGATGGCAGCCCTCGCAGTGGTGGGCGCCATCCTCATGGGCTGCGCCGGCGAGGACATGGCCAACGAGGCACCACAGGCCAAGAGCGGCAACAAGGTGATCCAGACAACGACCATCAGTCTCGGGGGCAGTGCCGGTACCCGAGCACTCGATGCCGACGGCAAGAAAACCTTCGCCGTGGGCGACCAGATAGCCATCTACTATAAGAATACGAGCGACGAACTGCAACTTGCCAACAGTGCTGCGCTGACCGCTAACGACATCTCCAGCGACGGCAAGACGGCGACGATCACGGTGGAGATGACGGATCCGAAGCCAGAGAGTCAGTTGCGCTATATCTATCCCGCAGCGATGGGGAGAACGGATATTGCACCAGCCGAAGAGATTGAGAACACCATCAACAACGAGAAATTATCAGATGACCAGGACGGCACGCTGGCCACCCTCGCCAGCAAATTCGACCTCGCCGTATATGACGGCAACCTTACCAGCAACGGTGGGCTGCCAGGCTCCGCCACGCTGAAGAACCAGCTGGCCATTGCCGAGTTTACCTTCAAGGATTACTCTGGCACCGATATCACCAGCCTCATCACTAAACTGACCATCATACAGATGCAGGGAGACAACAACAACAGCTTAACCATCAACCGCACAGCAGCCGCAGGCCCCATCTACGTGGC
>JAEETB010000235.1 GCA_016286575.1 Prevotella sp. | reverse complement strand
ACGAGGTGAAGAAGCCCGACTATACCGAGTCAGAGCGCCAGATGGCCTCAGACCGCCGTATGGGATACCTGCTTGAGTCTCAGCCTGCTGACGAGGTCTATCGCGCACTGCAGAACCGGCTGGAACAGACCACCGATACCGCTGAGCGCAAGAAGCTCGCCATCAATATGGAACGTTGTCGTTGGCAGTTGTCCCAGCCTGAGGGAGGCACCACCCGTCGTCAGGTGCTCGTCAATATCCCTGCCCAGCAGCTCTGGGCCGTGGGAGGCGACTCCGTGCTCAATATGCGCATCTGCTGTGGTGCCTATGCCACGCGAACCCCGCTGCTCAACAGCACCATCAGCTACCTGCAGGTGAATCCTGACTGGATTATCCCCCCGAAGATAGTCGAGACCGATATCACCCGTCATGCCGGCGACTCGGCTTACTTCGCGCGCAATCATTATTATATTATAGAGCGCAGCTCAGGCGACACCCTCCGACCTAAGAATGTCACAGCCAGCCAGTTGCGCACAGGCCGGCTGCGTGTAGGTCAGAAGGGTGGGGCAGGCAACTCCCTGGGACGCATCGTGTTCCGTTTCCCCAACAACTTCGCCGTCTACCTCCACGACACCAACAACCGAGGGGCCTTCCAGCGCGAGCGACGTACCCTCTCGCATGGGTGCGTCCGTGTGCAGAAACCCTTCGACCTCGCTTGCTTCCTTCTGCCCGAGGCCGACGAGTGGACCCTCGACCGTATCCGTATCTCGATGGATATCCGTCCTGAGACCCAGCGAGGGAAAGACTGGCTGAAGGAGCACGCTGACGATCCGCGACCCTTCCGACTGATGACTTACTCAGACGTCGCACCCAAGGTGCCCGTCCATATCCTCTACTTCACGGCCTTCCCCAATCCTGAGACCGGCGCTGTGGATTTCTGGCCCGATCTCTACGACTACGACCGGGCTATCAGCCGCGAGATACAGGCCTTCCTGCTGAAAAGATAGACAAATAACCAACTAATTAATTATCAACGACCAATATGAAAAAACTGATGATTTTCGCCTTGATGCTCCTGAGTATGGGAACACAGGCACAGACTGCGAGACAATTTACGCTGGACCTGACAGCCGACGGCAAGGCCCAGATGGTTTGCTTCCTGCCAGAGACCCCTTCGGGCAAAGCCATTGTGGGCGTACCAGGAGGCGGCTACTCTGTGCTCTCGAATAATCACGAGGGAACGATGGCCTCCGGTTGGCTCAACGCTCAGGGCATCGCCTATTTCGTGGTGAACTACCGTCTGCCTGAGGGCGATCGCAGCAAACCCATGGGCGATGTGATGCAGGGTTTCCGTATCGTTCGCGACTCGGCACAGGTGTGGGGCATCAATCCTCACGACGTGGGTATCATGGGCTTCTCGGCTGGTGGTCACCTCGCCTCAGTCATCTCTACCCATGCCCCCTACGAACTGCGTCCCGACTTCTCGATCCTCTTCTATCCTGTTATCTCGATGGTTCCTGAGGTGTCCCACAAGTGGTCGTGCATCAATTTCCTCGGCGAGGACGGTCTGAAGGATCCTGAGCTCGTACGCGACTTCTCGACGATGAATGCCGTTCGCCGCCATCTGACGCCTCCCGCCCTGATCATCACTGCCAGCGACGACCGCCTCGTGCCATTCGTCACCAACGGCCTCGAGTACTACAAGGCCATGCGCCAGGCAGGCAACGACTGTGCGATGTACGTCTATCCTACGGGCGATCACGGCTTCGGCTTCGGCCCCTGGTTCAAGTATCACGACCAGCTGCTCACCGATATCTCCAACTGGCTGAAAGCCCGTCAGACACCCAAGCCCGACGCCATCCGTGTGGCTTGTATCGGCAACAGCATCACCGACGGTCACGGCATCGATATGGCCACAGCCTATGGCTATCCCGCCTTGCTGCAGAAGAAGTTGGGTGATAAGTATTGGGTGAAGAACTTCGGTGTGAGCGGGCGTACGATGCTCAACAAGGGCAACCAACCCTATATGAACGAGCTCGCGTGGAAGGATGCACAGGCCTTCAAGCCCGATGTAGTCATCATCAAACTGGGCACCAACGATTCGAAAGGCATCAACTGGAAGTATGGCGACGAGTTCCGCAAGGATCTCGATCAGATGATCACCACGCTGCTCCCCAACAAGCCTCAGATCTGGCTCTGTACCCCCATCTGTGCCGAGAAGGACTCCTGGGACATCAACGACTCAATCATTGCCAACTACATCATACCCATCCAGTATGAGGTGGCCAAGAAGTACAATCTGAAGCTCATCGACCTCCACAGCCTATTCGAAGGCGGTGAGGAGCTGATGCTCACCGACGGCATCCACCCCAACGGCAAGGGTGCAGCGCGGTTGGCTGACATTATTTACAACCAGATAACGGAACAGAAATAAAGACGGCACCTTACTTCGAAATCCTCAGTACAGGTGCAATCTCGTTGGTGGGCTTTGGTAGCGATACGCAAAGCCCATCTTCTGTCTGGCGGGCCTTCAGCTTCCCATATCCCAGCAGATAGACTGTCGATATCGGCTTCTTGAAGTCCTTGTTGCCCTTGGCGAGCGCCTTCACGGTCAGCTGCCCGTCCTCGGGCCATCCCATCGCCGTCACGTAGAGGTGTTTCTTCGTCTGGTTGAACCGGATGTCGCGCCAGTCCATATTCGCATATTGTCCGTCGTTGAAGCCCTGAGCGTTCAGGGCGATGGCCTTTTCGGCCACAGGACCCTCACCGAACCTCACCCACGGACGGGTGCCGAAGATGCTCTCCTTGTTCACGTTCATCCAGGCCTCGAGGTCGTCGAGCACCTTCGCCTCCTTCTCGTCGTAGGTACCATCGGCCCTTAGGGGTATCGAGAGCAGCAGGTTACCGTTCTTCGATACGATGTCCACCAGCTGCTTCACCACCGTCGTCGCCGACTTATAGCCGTTGCGCTCGTAGATCTCCGTCTTGTAGTGCCAGTCGCCGATACAGTTACACGTCTGCCAGGGCTCCGTGATGATCTCGTTGGGCGCCCCACGCTCCACATCCCACGTCAGCGCCTTCTTCTGGTCGTCGCTCAGGATCTTGCCGAACACGATGCCACGCGGATTCCTGTTATACATGTGGGTGGCGATCTTCAGTCCGCAGTCACTGACATCGTAGAAGGGCAGCACCGTCACGTCGAAGTAGATGAGGTCGGGGTTATAGCGATTGATGGCGTCGAGTGTACGGTCATAGAAGTTGGTGACGAACGCCTGCGAGGGAGGGCACGCGCCGTGGGTCCAGTCCCACTGGCTGTGAATCTGCGAGTTCGACCAGCTCTTTTCGCTCATGGGGTGATCCTGCTGGTAGAGCATCTGCGGGTCCAGTCCTTCCCACCATTTGCCCTTGCCGTCCTCCTTGGTCATCTTGCCGTCGTAGTACACGCCCGCCTTCCGGCCGTTCATGTCGTATCGCTGCGAAGGCTCGTACCAGGTCCATGCATGGTCGGCATGGAACGAGATACCCAGCGGCAGCCCCGCCTTCTTCGCAGCCTTGGCCCATCCGTCGAGGATATCCTTCTCCGGGCCGATGTTCTTTGAGTTCCAGGGCTGGTACTTCGAATCCCAGAGGTCGTAGTTGTCGTGGTGGTTACCCAGCACGAAGAAGTACTGCGCCCCACAGCGCTTGTATTTCTCCACCAGCGCCTCCGGATCCCATTTCTCCGCCTTGAACAGGGGTAGGATGTCCTTGAATCCGAACTCCGACGGATGTCCGTAGTGCGTTACGTGCCACTTGTACTCACGCGAGCCCTCGATATACATCGAGCGCGCCATCCAGTCGCCCGAGCCCTCCACACACTGAGGTCCCCAGTGTGCCCAGATGCCGAACTTCGCATCCCGGAACCACTCCGGAGTCTGGTGCGTCTCCAGCGACTGCCATGTAGGTTCATACTTACCCGTCTGCATCTTCTCGTGCTGTTCGCTGACGGGTACCTGATACGTTTGAGCCTGTGCTGTCATCATGCCCAGCAACCAGGCGATTGTGGTTAATAGTCTCTTCTGTTTCATGTGGCAAATATACAAATAATTTTGCTTATCTCCGTTACTCCGGCCATTAAATAGTGTTAAGCCGTCGTTGATTTGAATCAATTATTATCATTCAGAATTGCATTTTCTTGCATTAAACAGCCGCTGTGTACGCAAACAATCGTAATTTTGCAGCCGAAATGAATAAAAAGTGTATTTTACGCTTTGAATTGTATAACTTAATTAAAATAGAAAAACGATGAAAAAATTGATGATGATTGCCGCTATGATGGTGGCTACGCTGAGTGCAAATGCTCAGAGTGTTGAGGTTGGTCAGGTTTATCTTAAGCCGATGGTTGGTGCTACGATGGCAAAAGTAACCGGTGGTGATATGAAGATGAAGGTAGGCCTCGTTGGCGGTGCTGAGCTGGGTATCAAGGTTGCTGAGCCTTTCGACGTGACTGCAGGTATACTTTGCATGATGCAGGGTGGCAAGGGTAAGGATTCTGAGTATACGAAGGATGCCTCTACTACGCTGACTTATCTGAACGTGCCCATCATGGCCAATTTCTATGTTCTTCCTGGTCTGGCCCTCAAGGCTGGTGTTCAGCCCGGATTCCTGCTTTCTTGTAAGTCAAAGTGGTCTGACAATGAATCTGGTAAGTGGGTTGATTACGAGGAGACAAGCAAGGACGGTCTGAACAAGTTCGACCTGTCTATTCCTATGGGTATCTCTTACGAGTTCTCTAACTTCATCATCGATGCCCGTTACAATCTCGGTCTGACGAAGGTTGCTAAGGATCCCGCTCCCAGCTCAAAGAACAGCGTGATCATGCTGACCCTCGGTTACAAGATTCCGTTCTAATCCAAAAGGATTAACCATCTAAATAATAAAGCAGATTGCACTTTCGCAATCTGCTTTTTCTGTTTCAGGTGCCGTCACACACGATTAACATATATTAATAGACACTGGTGAAAT
>JAEETB010000234.1 GCA_016286575.1 Prevotella sp. | reverse complement strand
TGGCCA
This sequence comes from Prevotella sp., assembly GCA_016286575.1. Taxonomy (GTDB): domain Bacteria; phylum Bacteroidota; class Bacteroidia; order Bacteroidales; family Bacteroidaceae; genus Prevotella. Next base: position 4,984 of record JAEETB010000234.1, on the reverse strand, counting down.
ACAAACTGACTGCCAGCAAGGAATACGACAAGGTAGATGAAGTCTATCAGACTTTGATTGCCAATGGTCGTAAGAGCAACAATGCCAGTCTGGTAGCTCAGGCATACAGCAACTATATCGCTTGGAAAGATTCTACTGATGCCATTAAGAGAGCTGATGAGATTGGAGCCCTGAACAAGCAGATCGAAGAACATCAGGCTACCATCGAGGATAAAGACAGTTCGCTGGCCTCACGCATGGCCATCATCATTGGCCTCTGCATCCTGGCTGGTGCATTGGCTGCTGCGCTGGTTGTAGGTGCTATCGTACTGATGCGCTTCATCCTGCTGACACGTAAGCAGAAGAAGACCATCAAACTGGCCAACGACAGCAATGCCCTGAAGGCCAAGTTCATCAGCAACATCTCTGCCCAGCTCGAGCCAACCCTTCAGAAGCTCGACAGCAGCATTCCTGAGGTCAAGGCCCTACTCGACTTCTCGCATCACGTACAGACATTGTCAGAACTCGAGAATACACCAAACGACAACATCGTGTTTGAGGAAGTTCAGATTCCACAGTTCTGCGAGGGTCTGATGAATGAGATTCGCGATAAAGTCAAGAAGGAAGTCAACCTCACAGTGAATGCGCCCAAGATGTCAGCCAATATCAATCAGGAGTACGTTTCTCACATCCTGCTCCACCTATTGAACAATGCTGCCGAATATACCCCCGAGGGCGGCAACATCTGGCTGGAGTACAAGAAACGTGGTCCCAAGGCCCATCAGTTCCTCGTATCTGATACGGGTGAGGGCATCCCTGAAGAGAAGCGCGAGGATGTATTCAAGCCCTTCCTTGAAATCAGGGATCTCACCACTGGCGACGGCCTCGGCCTTCCCACCTGCAAGCAGATGGCCCTGAAGATGAATGGCGACCTCGATATAGACGCCAACTTCACCAAAGGCACCCGCTTCGTCCTCGACTTGCACTCATAACCCCATCACATAAAATAGGCTCGCTTCATTGGCGAGCCTTTTTCTTATATGTAATGAGCGGGGGTCGAACCGGTCATTTGTCGGAACGTGCGGTGGAAATACTCTCGGCTGCTGAATCCGCAGTAGTCTGCCACACTTTCCGTCGACCATTCGGGATGCTCCTTCAGTACCTGTTTCGCCTCCTCTATGCGCAGCGTCGTTACCAGTCCCGCCAACTTTCCGTATTCCGACTGGCGCAGCCACTCCTGTAACTGCCGTTGTGGAACGCCCATCTGCCTGGCCACGATGCCCAGCGTCAGGTTATGCTCGCGGTAGTGTCCGTTAGCTATCCAACGCTCCACAGCTTTGGTGATGGCAGGATCCACACTACCCCCACTTTTGGGAGATGGGCTGGGAATGAAGTTGTCCGCTTCTTCCACTCTCATAATGTCTTCGCTGATGCCGTAACTGTAGAGGCTGATGGTACTGTAGGCGATGGCGAAGAAATAGGCGATGGAGAACCCGATCAGCGAGGCACCCTCCATGAAGATGACCACCGGTACGAAGAATGCCAGCAACGCCATCGCCTTCATACTCCACCCCATCCATCCGAACAGGTCGCGGCGGCTGCGGTCATAGTATTCATCGATGGCCTGTTTCAGCTGCAAGTAGGCAATATACTGATGCTTGAAGATGTAACTCTGCATCAGCAGATAAAGCACGCTACTTGCATATTCCGCCATCCGAAGCACGGGCGACTCCTCGCGGAGAGGCACACCGTCAAACAGCGCCCCACACAATAATATCATAACCACCAGCCCGCAGACGCCACTGGCCGTCAGCCACTCCCTCCGAGCGATGTGACCTCTTCGCTGAACGTAGAGGATAGCCATGCTACAGAGCAACGATGCCGGTGTGAAGAAGAGCAGATTGATGAGCACGGCCTGCGTCACACCCATCTGCCGGAATCCGAAGATGTATTGCAGCAGAAACTGCACTGCGATAAGTCCCGTGCCAATCGCCATCATCCATCGTGCCTGGGCAAAACTGACGCGACGGGTGGAGCGGTTGGGGACACACGCCATCAGCATCACCGACAACATTCCCATTGTCAGCATTCCGCTAATCTGCATCTCGCCAATCGTAATCATGTGGGCAAAATTACGAAAAAAAGCGCTGACAAACAAATAAAGTGTGAAAAAACACGCATTATTTCACACCTACTCCCCATTTTTTTCACACCAAGTGTGTTTTTTTTACACCTTTCTTTGATTTTATTTCGTATCTTCGCCACCGAATTATCAAACATAAAATCTATATGGACCGTTTAATACATGACATTCAAGCACTGCCTCTGTGGTTTTCCATTCCATTCGGTATCGCCTACGTGGCACTGATCGTCTACTTTTTCTACGTCCTCTGGCGCTACCGCCAGAGTTCCCTCAAGGCCTATCTGCTGATAGCAGCACTGCTCGTGGGACAAAAAGCCTCAGCCGACAGTGACATCACCAACGGCGGACAGCACTACACCCTCTTCGACAGCGAGGGCTACTACACCGCCACGGCCGGCAGCAACACTTCAGGTGTCTACACCTACGATTACCTCGTGGACAACGTCATTGTTCCATCGCTGTATGGTCTGCCCTACACGTACACCTACTGGTTGACGGAGGACGAGAACGGCTTCGAGACGAAGTTCATCGAGTTCTACTCTGCCAATCCTATCGTACCTAAGGGCTACCGCCTGCGCACCGCCTGCAATACAGAAAAGTACGACAACCGCCGCCCGAAGTCATGGAAGCTGTTGGGTAAGAAACACGCGGATGACGCACAGTGGACTGAACTCGCCACCGTGACCGGCGATACGCATCTGCCCGCAGGAAAGGAGGAATCCCACGACTACTGGTTTGACACCGACAACACAAAAACCTACCAATATTTCCGCTTCGAGATAACCGCCATTCAGGGCTCTGAAGAGATTCAGGTCTCGCCGAAATACAGCTACACCCGCTACAGGATGGAGCTATCCGAACTGCAGATCATCGGCAACAAAGACAACATCAACCTCGACCTGGACTACGCTACCATCGAGGGCTTGCAGCACTATTACGCCCATACCGGCAACGTCATCACGCCCTCCTTCACCGTAAAGGACATGAGTGGCAACACGCTGACGGAGGGCACCCACTACACCGCCAGCTATTCTCCCGCAACCGTGAAGGACGTGGGCACCTACACGCTGACCATCACGGGTAAGGGTAATTACACCGGCCAGAAGACCGCCAGCTTCAAGGTTGTCAACACCCTCTCGGGTGACGGCACTTCAGATAATCCCTTCATCATCACCGACGCCAAAGACTGGTATGTTTTCGGCAATTACATCAAGGAAGTTGTAAACGGGCAAAATATGAATACCAAGTATTACAAGCTCGCCGACAACTTCGACAACAGCAACGAACCTATCACCGAGATGATTGCCACAACCAAGAAGGATCCCAATGATGGCAAAACGATCCATGCGCCCTTCTACGGCACGCTCGACGGCAACGGCCGAACGCTTCACATCGACCTCAAAGCCGATAGTGAAGACGGCTGTGCGCCCTTCCGCTACCTCGAGGGTGCCACCATCAAGAACCTGACCGTTGCCGGCAGCGTTGCCACCTCGTCGAAATACGGTGCCAGCATCGCCGTTAACAATCTGAATCACGTAGCTTATACCAACGGCACTGAAATCATCGACTGCTACAGCAGCGTCAACATCACCAGCAGCATCAATGGCGACGGCACCAACGGCGGTTTCGTGGGCATAAACCACGGCAAACTCACCTTCACCCGCTGCGCCTTCCTCGGCAGGATGCTCGGCAGTACTGCCGAATGCAACGGCGGCTTCGTGGGCTGGAACGATGTCAATGGCGACCTCAACTTCAGCCAATGCGTCTTCGGCCCCGTATGGATCTCCATGAGCGCAACCTACAGCAAGACTTTCAGCCGCTACGACAATAACAACGTCCCAAAATTCAGCAATAGTGAACCGTCTTACTTCACTTACGCCGGATGGGGAAAGAATCAAGGCACCCAGGCTGTCGCCCTGACGACGGCGCCAGCCAACCTCGGTAGCAAGGGAGAAACCCATGGTAAGATGACGCTCTACCAGAACGGCCTGGAGTGCGATGGCAAATACTACGTCCCCAATCTCGGCCTCTACGACAATGCCTCTAACGCCACTCTACTCAGCCAGGCCGACGGCAAGCTACTCGACGTCACCCTCTCCGGTCGCACGCTCTTCAAGGACGGCAACTGGAACACCCTCTGCCTGCCCTTCGACCTCAGCATGGATCAATTCAACGACCTGCTCGACGGCACCAGCGGCAAGTTGATGGAACTCGACACCGAAGGCACCTACGACACGGATAAGCAGACCGGCTTTGACCCCGCCACCGGCACCCTCCGCCTCTACTTCAAGGATGCAACGGAAATCAAGGCCGGCACACCTTATATTATTAAATGGCCCAGCGGCACCAACCTCACAGACCACAAGTTCCAAAACGTCTCGATCGACAACAGCGACGCCACCCTCATCCGCCAGACCGTGGAAAGCGCCGACGGCCGCGTACGATTCATCGGCACCTTCAACCCCGTCGAGCTCACCATCGGCGACAAGAGCAACCTCTTCCTCGCCACCAACAGCAAGAATAAAAGCACCCTCAACTACCCCTCCGGCGGTAACAACGGCGACACCGACAATCCCAAGTACTTCGTCAACGCCTGCCGCGCCTACTTCCACGTCGATCTCAACGGCAGCGCTAGTGTCCGCGCCTACAGCCTCCACTTCGGCGACGACGACGGCACCACGGGAATCGTTGACAATAAACGTGAAACAATAACCAATAACCGTTGGTATACGCTCGACGGCCGCCGCCTCAACAGCAAGCCGACCACTAAAGGCCTGTACATATATAATGGTAATAAAATGGTTGTCAAATAAACAAGCAGCAATATGAAGAAACAATATATAAAACCCACCGTACGGGTCG
>JAEETB010000233.1 GCA_016286575.1 Prevotella sp. | reverse complement strand
ATAGGAGTATCATCCTCGAACTCATACTGAGCGAGAATCTCCTGAACCTCCATCTCAACGAGCTCCAGCATCTCCTCATCCTCAACCATATCACACTTGTTCAGGAATACAACCAGACGGGGAACGTTCACCTGACGAGCGAGCAGAACGTGCTCACGAGTCTGAGGCATAGGACCGTCAGTTGCAGCTACAACGAGGATAGCACCGTCCATCTGAGCAGCACCAGTTACCATGTTCTTTACATAGTCAGCGTGTCCCGGACAGTCAACGTGAGCATAGTGACGAGTAGCTGTCTCATACTCTACGTGAGCGGTGTTAATAGTGATACCACGCTCCTTCTCCTCGGGAGCGTTGTCAATCTGATCGAATGACTTAACCTCAGAGAGACCCTGCTTTGCCAAAACGGTTGTGATAGCAGCAGTCAAAGTTGTCTTACCGTGGTCAACGTGACCGATAGTACCGATGTTTACGTGCGGTTTGGTACGCACAAATTGCTCTTTTGCCATTGTTTAATTGTTTATTAAATGTATATACTAATTCTGAATTTTCAGTTTCCTCCTTTATGTCAAGAGCTGTAACTGAGAGTTGAACTCAGGACCTCTTCCTTACCAAGGAAGTGCTCTACCACTGAGCTATTACAGCGAGTTTAGAGCGGAAAACGGGGCTCAAACCCGCGACCCCCAGCTTGGAAGGCTAGTGCTCTATCGACTGAGCTATTTCCGCAAAAACGGCATCTCGGCTTCGCCTCAGCAGAAACAAGCTTCTGCATTCGGCTCGCTCTCGATTCCGCAAAACTTCTCTTGAGAGTGGGTGCTGATGGATTCGAACCACCGAAGTCGAAAGACAGCAGATTTACAGTCTGCCCCATTTGGCCACTCTGGAAAACACCCATTCGGCTTACGCCTATCCCCCGATTCTTGAGCCTCTTGTCGGATTCGAACCAACGACCCCGAGATTACAAATCACGTGCTCTGGCCAACTGAGCTAAAGAGGCTTTTCTAAGCAGCCGTTCTCTGTTTCAGATTTACGACCTGTCGGAAAACGGCTGCAAAGTTACGACTTATTTTTGAATTACCAAAACTTTTCTTGGTTTTTTTTATCTATTTCTCAATTTTTCCTTGAATTTCTGAAGTTGCGACCGCATGGAATCGACGCATAGATCGATACTTTCCTCAAAAGTGTCACTCGTCTTCTCAACAAACAGAGTGCTACCAGGGACTGCTACAGACAGACTTGCCTCCTTGTTCTGAGCAGTAGCAGGCTTCACAACTTTTAGCTGCACCTCTACTTTCTGTATATCCTCAAAAGATTTTTCCAACTTGGCGACCTTCTTTTCGATGAACGCCTCTAGCTTCTCGGTAGCGTCGAAATGAATCGACTGAATCTTAATCTCCATAGTTACCTCCTATTTTTAAATAGTTATTAAAAAGGTTTAAGCTCTGGGATGAGCTTCTTTATAAATCCGTTTCAGTTGCTCGAACGTGGTGTGGGCATAGATCTCTGTCGTATCGACACTCTCATGACCCAGCAATTTCTTGATGCTCTCAAGTCCTGCACCGTTGTTCAGCATCGCCGTGGCGAAAGTGTGCCTGAGCACGTGGGGCGAGCACTTCTTCAGGGAAGAGACCAGCTTCAGGTATTTATGCACGATCATGTACACCTGATCTCCAGTCATCCGTTTCCCCTTATCACTCAAGAACAAGGCACCGCCCTCGCAATGACCGAACTGTTCCTGCCTGATTGCAAGGTACTGACTGAGCACATCAGCCAGCTCCTGCCCGAAGGGAACGATACGCTGCTTGTTCCTCTTACCCGTCACCTTCAACTGCATGGAGCCAAAATCTATATCGGCATCATTCAGCCCCGTCAGTTCCGAACGCCGGAGTCCTGCTTCATAGAATAATATTAAAATGGTACGCGCACGTACATCTTTATAATTATCACTCCACTCCAACTGGTCCAGCAGTCTGTCCATTTCGCTTTCGCGAAGGAACTGCGGCAAAGGTTTTGATTTTTTCGGACCCGTGATTCCATATGCAGGATCCTTCTCAACCAGTCTTCGCTTGAGGGAAAAGCGATAAAAGGAACGCAATGCGCTCAACTTCTTATTGATGGTTGAGGCAGAGTTTCCTTTATCCATCAGACCTTCCATCCAGTCACGGATCAGGTCGGCATCCACCGCCTGCAGAGAAAGTCCGCTATCCCTTAAACTTATATACGACTCAAATTCCCTGAGGCTCTCATCGTATGTCTGCACTGTCTGCGGAGAGGAATTCCGCTCGTAGCGCAGGTAGTTAAGAAACTGGTCAATCATCATAAAATCGTCACCATTGGTATTCGGCTACGAATTTACGGAAAATTTTCGAAACTACCAAATTTTTGGGAATATTTTTTTATTCCTCGTTAGTACGAAGCTGCTGTACGTAAATGGCGTGCTCCATCTTCAGGCGCTTCAGTACAGAGGGCTTGTCGAACTGCTGACGACGGCGCAGCTCCTTAACAACACCTGTCTTCTCGAACTTTCTCTTGAACTTTTTGAGGGCCTTCTCGATGTTCTCGCCTTCTTTTACTGGTACAATAATCATTTGTCTTTGCTTTTAAAAATTTACGTTAAACTTAATGCCTCGGGCATAGGTGCCACGAAAAGCGGGTGCAAAGTTACAACAATTTCACGAATCCACCAAGTTTTTAGCCTATTTTTATTAAATAAAAGATAAAAATCCTCCTGTTTCCACAAAAAGGACTCCCCTAAAGAGGCGCACAGGCATCACTGAGCCACAATTTCTCATCCTCCGAGAGGTGTGGCGAGAGTGTATCGAACACGTATTTGTGATACGAGTTGAGCCAGTCGACTTCCTCTTCCATGAGCATCTCCTTGACGATGGGCGCCTTGTCGATGGGACAGAGGGTCAACGACTCAAACTGGAGGAACTTGCCAAACTCGGTTTCCGTATAAGGCGTTATCAGAAGCGTGTTTTCTATTCTCACGCCAAACTTGCCTGCCAGATAGATGCCAGGCTCATCCGTTATCGTCATGCCTGCGACAAGCGGTGCTGGCTTCCACTCCATACGGAACTGGTGAGGTCCCTCATGCACACATAGATAAGTACCCACGCCATGACCCGTTCCATGCAGGTAGTTCAGGCCTTCGCGCCACATGTCCTTACGAGCGAGAATGTCAATCTGAGTACCACTCGCACCTGAAGGGAACTTGCATAGTTCTATCTGAATATGCCCCTTCAACACCAAGGTATAGACCCGCTTCTGCTCTTCCGTCAGAGGTCCAAGGGCAATGGTACGCGTGATATCCGTCGTACCGTCAAGATACTGGCCGCCACTGTCGAGCAGCAACAGACCTTCTGGTTTCAACTCCGCATCAGTCTCCGTCGTAGCCTCATAATGCACGATAGCGCCATGTGCCTGATAACCAGCAATCGTATCGAAGGAGACGCCCCTGAACAATGGCTGTTCAGCACGCAGAGATGTAAGTTTCTCATCTACAGACATTTCCGTCTGTCCTCCAGCCTCAACAGCAGGCTTCAGCCACTTCAGAAACTTCACCATCGCGATGCCATCCTTCAGCATCGCCAACCTAAAACCCGCTATTTCCGTTTCATTCTTGACGGTCTTCATCCGCTTCACAGGCGATTCCCCTTCCACAATCTCACGGGTCACCGTCTTATAAAGCACATAGTTCACTTCGTCAGGATCAAGCAGAATGTTATATTCGAAGTAATCCTTCAGCCCCTTCTTCACATCCTCGTAAGGTGCCACCCCTACTCCCTCGGCCTTGAGATAAGCCAGGACTTCAGGCTGTAGTTTCACCTTATTAATATATAGGGTGACATCCTTTGACGAAATCAGCAGATAGCTCACGAACACTGGATTACAATGCACGTCAGAGCCTCTGAGGTTCAAAGTCCAGGCGATGTCGTCAAGGGACGACATCAGCATACCGTCGGCATGTTGCTCTCGAAGCCCCTTTCGGATGCGGGCGATCTTGTCATGAGCAGCCTCACCAGCATATTCCATAGGATAGATCTCCACCAGATTCTCAGGAATAGCAGGTCTTGTGCGCCATATCAGAGCCAATGGGTCCAGATTCGTGCGGACCGTGATTCCTCCCTGTTTACGAAGATCACCTATCAACTCCTTGACGAAACTGGCAGAGTTCACCATACCGTCGACACCAACCTCAGCACCAGGGCCACACTCACGCCCTATCCACTCAGCAATCGTGGGCGTACCTTCTATCTTAAGCTTCATCAACTGGTACTCCGTACCTTTCAGCTGTTCCTCCGCAGCTAGGAAATAGCGCGAGTCAGTCCAGAGGGCAGCCGAAGTCATCGTCACCACTGCCGTACCCGCCGATCCGTTGAAACCACTGATCCACTCACGCCCTTTCCAATGATCGGCCACATATTCACTCTGATGGGGATCGGTACTGGGGAAGATAAAGGCCGAGAGATGCTCACGCTTCATCACTTCCCTCAGGTCCTCAAGTCGCTGATTAATATTCATTTTCTATTCATTTTTGTAATTTCGACTTTACAAAGGTACGAAGTTTTTGACAGAGTTTCTGCAGATTAACGAAGATTAATAGTCAAAAGGTGGAAAGTATGCAGCTTTTTTCTTATCTTTGCAGCACTTTTGATTATTCATTCAAATTCAAGTAATACAATTATGGCATTAACAAACGAGAAATTGACCATCGTCGGCGCAGCCGGTATGATTGGTTCAAACATGGCTCAGACCGCTTTGATGATGGGTCTGACAAGTGAGATTTGTCTTTACGACGTATTCTCTCCCGAGGGTGTAGCCGAGGAGATGCGCCAGAGTGGTTTCGACGATGTGAACATCGTTGCTACAACTGATGCCGAGGAGGCATTCAAGGGCGCTAAGTACATCATCTCTTCAGGTGGTGCTCCCCGTAAGGCTGGCATGACCCGTGAGGACCTGCTCGCTGGTAACTGCAAGATCGCTGAGGAACTTGGCCAGAACATCAAGAA
>JAEETB010000232.1 GCA_016286575.1 Prevotella sp. | reverse complement strand
GGCAGACGCGCCTCATGACCATTCAGAAGCACCTTCACCAGTACATCAGGGTCGCCTCGCTCACTGCGATAGTGGATCATCTCGATGCTGCCACCAAGGGGGGCGATGCGGTAATTAGCCCATCCATAAGCCTCCAACGAGTCTAGATTGGCTGTATGCAGACCATAGCCATCAAGCTCCATCAGACAAGCCAGCGACATCACGACATTGGAATGGGTATAGCGCAAGTGCATCAGCGGATTATAACGAACCATCATACTGTCGCCCATGTGGATCATATTCCTCAAGACACCCCTTTGCAGGTATGCCTGATAGCCACCGTTCAACGTACATCCGCCGTAGTTGATATAGTGCCAGGCGTTCTGCCTGCGCCAGTGGCGGTGGATCTCCTCGGGAGTGAAAATGTCCCAGAGTGTCACCAGTCCGGCGATATCAGTATGCTGGATGTCGCCAGCGAGGATATAGAGCTGTTTACTAAGGGTTGCGGCGTCGATGTTGGTGATGACGTAGTTCTGGTCGTTGAAGAGTGAGCCCATCAATCGACCATCATTGGAGTTCAGGGCCACGAACCGTGAATAGCGGGCCATGGTCAGCGAATCGGTACGCTGGCTCGTCAGTAGCTCATCCTTTGGGTCCATAAACGACTCTTCCTTATACGACGACTTGCTTCGTGCCACGAGAGGCTGTTGCATGGACGAGAGTTGGAGCAGACCTTCCTGCATGCTGAGGATACAATGGTTCTCAACGATGCTACGGACGCTGTAGTAACCCTTCGCCGTGAACATATCGGGGAATCGCTCTACCATCTCCTTCGTCAGGGCCCTGATTTGGCGCGCACCCTTAGCTGTCAGTTCACCAAATCTGCCATTGGCATCCTGATACAACAGACTAACACGACGGAACACGTCTTTTCCCAGATCTGTGAGTTTTCCAAGACTGTCAGCCTTGGCAAGGGTGGCGTATGTATCCGTGTAATACTCTTTCTTGTCGAGGTAATAGGAGCCTGGACAACCGTAATGGTTGATATAAAAAGGCTTCTTACCCTTGGGTGCTGGAGTGTCTTTCGGCATCTTCCCTACTGGACGGGCATAGAACATTCCCGCAGAACGGTTAATATCGGCCTTCAGTTCCTTGGCAATTTCTGACTGAGCCTGCACATTCATTGTTACAAGCGCACTGACGAAGACCAAAAAAATCCTATTCCTTAAAATAGATAATAGTTGCATGGCGGCAAAGATACAAAAATTCCGCGAAACAAGGAAATGTTTCGCGGAAAATTTGCAATTAGGCTGTCGAAATGCCTTATTCGTAGCACTTGAAGATGCTGTCGATTGTCTGCTGGGGAAGTTTCTTCGTCAATAGGCTGACAATCCATACGACGGGGAATCCACCCACCATCGCGATGGCTCCGCAATTGATGGGATTGATGGGGTTGCCCAGCAGCATATTGATGACAGTAAGACCAACACCCCAGATGAAGCAAGCCCAGACAGAGGCTGTGGTGACGCCACGCCAGTAAAGGCCAAGCATGAAAGGAGCGAGGAAAGCACCAGCGAGGGCTCCCCACGAGATACCCATAAGCTGGGCGATGAACGTCGGCGGATTCAGCGCGATCATCAGTGAGATGACGATGAAGAACATGATGAGCACACGCATCACCACCACCTTTCGACGCTCAATCTTCTCAGCCACGATATCATCGATGGTACCATCCTCTACCTCACCTGGGAGCGACTTCTTGTCACGATAGATCAAGTCAAGGGTCATCGTAGATGACGAGGTGAGCACGAGCGAAGCCAATGTCGACATAGAGGCAGAGAGCACGAGCAGCACCACGAGGGCGATGAGAACATCGGGCAGGGTAACGAGCATGGCAGGTACGATAGAGTCGAAAGCAATCTTACCGTTGGCACCGATGACAGGCTCATAGAGACGGCCGAAGCCACCCAGGAAATAACAGCCGCCAGCCACGATGAAAGCGAAGACGGTGGAGATGACGGTGCCACGCTTGATGGCACTCTCGTCAGTAATGGAGTAGAATTTACCCACCATCTGGGGCAGACCCATCGTACCCAACGAGGTCAGGATGACCACTCCCAGAAGTCCCCAGGGGTCAGGACCGAACCACGAAGCAAAGCCTCCATTGACAGAAGGATCGGCATCAGAGGGAATCATAGCGAGCTTCTCAACAGCTGTAGTCAGACCTCCCTGTGCATTGAGTACAGCGAGAATAACCGCCACGATACCAAAGAGCATGATAATACCCTGAATGAAGTCGTTCATGGCCGTAGCCTTGTAACCGCCAATGATCACATAGACAGCGGTAAGGATAGACATGATGACCACACAATACTCATAGGGAATATCGAAGCCCATCTCGAATAGTCGTGAGATACCACTGTAGACGCCTGCGGTATAAGGAATGAGGAACACAAAAGCGATGACAGAAGCCACCACTCGGAGACCCTGATCGCCAAAACGGGTACCAAAGAAATCGGGCATGGTACGACTCTCGATATGCTGGGTCATCAACTTGGTACGACGACCCAGGATGATCCATGCCAGGAGAGAGCCGATGACGGCATTGCCGATACCAATCCAGGCACTCGACAATCCATATTTCCAACCAAACTGTCCGGCATAGCCCACGAAGACCACAGCCGAGAAATAAGAGGTTCCAAAGGCAAAGGCCGTCAGCCAGGGACCCACAGCACGTCCGCCAAGAACAAATCCGTCAACACTGCTGGCCTGCTTGCGCGAGTACAAACCTACACCCACCATCACGACCAGGAAAATTACCGTCAGTAAAACCTTTATAAACATATTTTTATTTACGATTTACAGATTTACGATTTACGATTTTGATTAATTAGAAAGCTACTTGCACTTGGGCCTGGAGCCAGTTATAGTCCTGAGAACTGATGTTCTCACCACAGAGGCAACGGGTGTATTGCAGCTGCAATCGACACTTCTTATAATACCAATACTGTAGGCCGATGGTCAGGTTTGTCTGATCCCAGCCGTCCACCTTCGTATTACGGTTAAAGGTCTCTCCACTGGCCACGATGTCAAGAGCATCGACCACTGGGATACAGAATGTGGCATAGCCTCCACGTGAGCCTACCTCGCCATCCTTACCTCCGAGCCACTCTGCACGGATGCTGGCAGGACGAGCCTCCTTGTATTTACTGCCTGTATAGGGTCTGGTTTTATATTCTGCACCAACGCTGTAGCGGTTACGTGTATAGTTGTCGCCCACATGAATATCAGGATTCCAGGCAGCCTGGTTCACAGCACATCCTGTGCCCAGATAGCCTGAGGCCACTACGCGGAAACCATCAACGGGCCGCAGTTCGAGTTTGGCGATAAAGTCTTTCTGGTTATTCAGGTCTCTACGGTTGATTCCCTGACCACTCATCAGGGCAAGCTCATAATGCACCACGCCTTTGGCCAGGTCACCATAGACCTCGAGCCCCATGTCACGACCATAGTTCACGCCATTCAGGGGATCGGGGCCTTCGCCTGCCAGATAGAGCACAGCCTGAGAATAGACATCAATGAGTTCGAGCTGTGTGGGTGACATCGGATTCTCCATCGAATAGGAATGTTTGAACTGTCCCAGACGGACGGTCAGCTCATTACCCTTCGAGAAGCGATAGTCAGTGTAGAATTCCTGAACGCAACTCGAGAAATCATGCATGAACATAAACGACCAGCGATCGGTAATGCGTGCTTTTGCCCAAAGCAATGTACGTTTAAGGTTATAGGCATTTGTTGGTTCTCCATTAGGATTCTGGTACGACCAGCCTCCCTGTGCATAACCATTGAGAGTGATACGACTCGTGAAATCCTTCAACCAGTCAGTTCCACCTTCTTTTTTCTGTTGCCCCATGGCGGCAACACTGCTGAACACGGCCATAGCTACAGCCAGAGTTCGCCAATTGTTTGTTTTCTGTTTCATCTTGTCATTGATTTTTGGGTTGTTATTATTTGCTAATGATTTTGTTTTCGATTCGTTTGGCACGGGTCTCAGAGGCAGCGGAGAGCTTGCCTTTAAGATAGGACTCGATCATGATGCCTGCCATCGGCGCTGCAAGGTCGGCACCAAAGCCACCATGCTCCACATAGACCGAGATGGCAATCTTGGGGTCATTCATGGGAGCGAAGGCGATGAAGGCCGAGTGGTCTGCGCCTGGGTTCTCGATAGTGCCTGTCTTGCCACAGATGGGATAGGAAGCCTTGATACAAGTGGCGGTACCCTTCTCTACAGCAAGACGCATGCCTTCCACCACAGGGGCATAGGCTTCAGGCTTCACCTTCGTCTGACGCTTCGTGAGATAACGCTGGTTCTTGGTGTCCTTGTGGATATGAGGCACATAGTACCAACCACGATTGGCAATGGTGACTGCGAGGTTACAGAGCTGGAGAGGCGTACAGGTGACATCACCTTGTCCCATGCCTGCCCACCAGATGGTCTTTCCGTCCCATCCGTCCTTATAGCGACGGTTCAGATAGTCAGCTCCTGCCAGAAGTCCACCCTGCTCGCCCTGGATATCGATGTGCATAGGTCCTCCCAGCCCCATCGACTGCATATAGGAGCGCCATGTATTGATGGCCTCGTCACGTGAGGCATACATGAAGTCGTCGTTGATCATCGAACCGAAATTGACGATGAACCACGTATTGCATGACTGTGCGAGGGCATCTTTCAGGTTGAGTGGCGAACGGTGCTGATGACAGCCCACCTTGATATTACCATCTGTAATGCCACTATTGCACTCCATCTTCGTATCAGGAGTGACAAAGCCTTCGGATAAGAGCGTCAGTGCCTGAGCCGTCTTAAAAGTAGAGCCTGGTGCCTGAGGTTTGCCGATGGCCTGGCGCACATCACTGCCAGTGGGAGTGTTCGTTGCCAGACAAAGAATCTCGCCATTGGCGGGGTTGATGGCCACGATGGCACCCGTCTTTCCCTTCAGCAAACGCTCACCCAACTGTTGCAGCATGGGGCGCAG
>JAEETB010000231.1 GCA_016286575.1 Prevotella sp. | reverse complement strand
AGAGGAATCCATTATCTAAAATTTGAAAGAAACCAAGAATACATGAATTCCATAAAAATGAGATAGAGATTAATTCACATACGGCAAGCGTAAACTCCTTTTTATTAAATAATGTGTAAAAATGTGCTATGTTGTGAATTTTCTCGAAGATAATTCGTAAATTTGTAGCCTAAAAAAGTATTGATTATGATTAACTACCAATTCTTTCCTCGCTCCCATGGAGTGACACCTGAGATAAAGGCAATTATCGACTGCTTCAAGCAGATAGAACCTCAATTAGAAGAAGAAAACGTACAGCGGACGTCTAACGAGGTTCTAGCATTGGTGCGTCCATATCTCGAAACTATTGGCTTTGCCGTTGAGACGGGCAAGGGTAAAGAGGAAAAGATTGATGTACCTGTGCTCTTTGGTGAGAACAACGAGGTAGACAAGTCATTTTTTGCTGATGCCCTTTCTGCTGATGGCAAGATAGTGATAGAGATTGAGGCTGGTCGTGCCGTAAGGAACAACCAGTTCTTGAAAGACATTTTCCAAGCTTGCATGATGTTTGAGGTAGAATACTTGGTAATAGCAGTACTCAACGAATATAGATTCAATTCTGCAGGTCGTCAAGTCGTAGGTCATGATTATCTGGAAATAAAAACTTTCCTCGAAACACTCTATGTTTCGAATAGATTGAGACTACCATTGAAAGGCATATTGCTGATTGGTTATTAGTATATGAAGAAAAAGTTTTATCGTTTTAGAATATCGGGCGTACATTATGCGGCCAATCCTGAAGCCGAGTCCCAAAAACTGCCGGACACGGAGGAAATGCATGTGCGCACTCGTGAGCTTCTAAGAAAGATTGACCGCGAAAGGCCTCTGGTATCACTCTTCTCTGAACCTACCAATCTGTTTAATCCTGATTGCGTTATGGCTTTTTCTAGGGGTAAAAGGATAGGCCGCGTTGCTGATGAATGTGTGGGCGAGGTGAAAAGTCTGCTTGCACAGAGCGACGATCCAATATTGTTTGCACACGTGGAAGAAGTGGCTATCAAGGAGCATGGCTACTTGATAGTTTCATTGGAGGCAGAAGAGTTGACCAGTATCCTGCCGCTACATTCATCGGCGATAGAATGGGATATGTGGCTCAAGGATGATATGATGCGCTTGTCGCCACACCAGCAGGTGCTGGCAGAGAAAGAGGCGTATTACATGCTGAAAAAGCTGCTGACAAAAAGCATTGACAAGACAGATATCACAGACCTGAAGATTTACCTCGGCCTTTGGATGCAGGGAAGTTGCCACGACCTGAGCCGTGAGACGCGCGAGGCGCGGACGCAGTTTATTGCACAACTGGAGAAGGCTAAGAGCAAGGAGGTGCGCCTGCTGAACGAACCGCTGAAACAACAGCGAACGTCGATATGTGGTCGTATGGCGCTGATAGAGCGAGCTTCTCAGTGGTGGACTGATAGGCTGGAGTCTGAGGAGATGCACCGTCTCTGGATGCAGTGGTGGCTGGCGAATGAAGGACACCTTTGGGGTGGATTAAGGGAGATTGACGAGAAATTACGCCAATTGCCTGGCCAGTTGTATAACGACATCGGCAAGCGGGATGTGGTGCTCTCGCGTCTGTATTATATGATGACACCACGCAAAGCACTTGATGCTATCCTGACGCTGATGATGCTGCGCGAACTTACATGTCGACAGCTGGACATAGAGATGAAGCCGATGATAGAGTCGGAATATGGTTCAGACAAGGTTGTGGAGGAATACGACGAGATATACACTGAGAGTCCTATCTATCTAAGCACGGCCAAGGGGCAGAAGATAGACTTGATACGTGTGCTGAATGTGATGTACGAGCAGGGCAGATTTACAGGTAAGGACGGTTCGAAGTTGACTAAAAAGGAGTTCTTTATTGAAGCAGGTCGCACTTTCCATGTCGACTTGTCTAATTACGACAAAGACCTTTCGCGCTCGATGTCGGACAGTACAAAGTTAGAGAAGCATCTGAAACCTTTCGAGGACATGAAATTGAAAATGATAGAAATCTGGAATTCTAAATAACTGGTCGCAATTTGCGACCAGTCAAAAAATGAATAATTGATAATGATGGATAAACCTACATTTATAACTGATCCTACATACAAGCAATGGGTCAACGATATAGAGCGGCGATTTAGGAGCCAACAAATCAAGGCTATCGTGCAAGTAAACTCTTGCAAGATTGAATTCTACTGGAGTATTGGGCGCGACATCTGCGAAATGAATGTTGAGCAACGATATGGTGAAGGAGTGATAAAAACTCTTAGTCAGGACTTACGCATGAAAATACCTGAAGTAAAGGGTCTTACACCAGGAGGATTGTATTATTGCAAACGTTTCTATCTCCTTTATAATAAGGTATTTGAGATATTTCCCCAACTTGGGGAAAAATCTGTTCCTCAACTTGGGGAAATATTGACGCCGCTACATTCTGTCTCAACAGATACTAATATCCAACCACTGAACATCTTTGCAATACCTTGGGGGCATCATAAGGTGTTGATTGATAATTTCGAGAGCGAACCTCAGAAGGCTCTTTTCTATGCTGCAAAGACCCTACAGAATGGCTGGTCGAGAGCTGTGCTCGAAAACATGATTGGCGACAAAGGCAAAAACAACGGTTTATACGAGCGACAGGGCAATGCTGTCAATAACTTCCCTGCTACTTTGATGCCACCTACTGGCGATTTGGCAAAAGAGTTGATCAATGACCCTATAAATCTGTCGTTTGTCAAACTGAAAGAAAAGCTAAGCGAAGACAATTTGAAACAAGCAATGGTGCGTCACGTCAATGAATTGTTGCTGGCCTTAGGCTCAGGTTTCGCCTATATGGGGAAAGAGTATCTGCTGACTGTTGCAGGCAAAGAGCAATTTTCTGATTTGTTGTTCTATAACACTCGCATTCATGCATACGTAGTTGTGGAGGTCAAGATAACGGAGTTTGAATCCTCAGATTTAGGACAACTGTCGGGCTATATGTCATTGGTAAATCATATACTGAAGACTGACATTGACAACCCAACCATTGGACTTCTTATATGCCGCAGCAAAAACAATATGTTTGCACAATATTGCCTGGAAGGCTATACTCAGCCAATAGCAGTTACAGCATACGAGGGCATAGAGATCTTGCCAGCAAACTTCAATGACACTTTACCAAGTATTGAAGATTTGAAAAATGAAATAAAAGAGAAAGATAAGTAGAAATCATCGTAGGGTTTACATAGGGTTTACGAACCGCCCCACGAAAACATCGTAAATTTGCACCCGTAAGACGGAAAGTCCGTTCTTGCGGGTGCTTCTTTTGTTGGAGCAATCTTTCATTGGAGCACTCGGCTGGTGACAACAGCCACATTATTAATTATTAAAAGCTATAAGCAATGAAAGAAGTAACATTCGACAAGGCAACTGAGAAGGCTCTGATAGGAGCCTTGGCCACAATGGAAGTGACAGAAGATTTGTGCGGTAATGAGTTCACTGATGCTTTGGTACGTCAGGTATCACCATTGAACTTTACAGACCGCCTGACATTCTGGAATCTGATTAACGTGAGCATGAATCCTAACGAGAGTACGCACATCATCTATGGCCCCAAGGCTTTTCACCCTGATATGGTGGCATTGGTAGCTACGGTATGTGAAATGATGCTGAAAGAAATGAAGAAGTAAACAAATGTAGAATTCGAGGTTTGTGAGAGTCCTCATGAGATAAAGTTCGAACACCTCCACATATCTCACAAATCATCGAATGACAATGACAAAAGGAGAAAACGAGTACGTCTGGTTAGACGGCATGCTGCTCAAAGAGGAGCATCTGGTAAAGTTGGCAATGAACGTGGGCAACTATGCCCAGGCTGAACACTATCTGTTCGCGCTGTTGGCGCACGGCGTAGTGTACGGCAAGCAAGAGATGATGGAGAAGGTGAATGAGGTACGCGAGTTTTATGGTGTACCCAAAATTCCCATGGCTGGTAATGAGGTTTCGCGTGATTGCAGCAGACAAGGAGATTCCTTGGACGACAAGGCCAGAGCAGCATTCAGAAAGATGACCATCGAGGAGCGCAGAAAGTTGTTGAGAAGCAGTCTGTCGCTGTTGCGTACCAATCACCTATTTATATATGCGCGTCACTGGCTGGGGGTGTTTCTGGTTATCAGAGACCGATTGGAGGGCGATTCGCTGAAGATGAAGGATTTTATTGGCTATGCTAACGATATTATGCCATTGGACTGGCCTATGACGCTAAAGATGGGCCTGAACACCTATAAGAACTTTGGACGCGAGATAGACTTCAACGACAAGGGCGAGGCTTACTACGACATGGAGAACTGCCCACAGAAGGAACTGTGCGATACGCTTTGGGACATCATCAAACAGATGATTTTGACGACTGTTTGACGATTATCGAACCTGACTGACGACAGAAAAGACGATGATTTGACGACTTGACGATTCTAAGGATGGTGCATGAAAAATCGATGTACTTTTGCATCGTCAATCAGACAAACAAGCAAAATTTAAAAGTTATGAAACGAAGAATTATTTACGTTGGAACGCTGATAGATCTGGCTGCGATGTTTGAGCCGGATGTGGAGGCAGAGAGTATTGAAGTTACAAACATAATAAATTTAGAAAGCTATGAATAAGAAAGTGGAAAAGGAACAGAAGCGCCTTGCTATCCTGTTGAGAACAATGACGAACGGCTATATGCTGGAGGTGAACAACGAGGGCTATATGTACTTCAACGCCCAAAGTCTGCTGGAAGGTTTCTTGATTCACGTAGGACTTGAACGACTGGAGGCGATGACCAAGGAGGAGATCAAGGATATGCTGAACTCGCTGAAGGATGGCAGTGCTGTGAAGAAGCTTCAGGCCGAGGTGACAGAGTTGAAGGCTCTGGTGGATGACCAGAAGAGGCAGATTAGAGACTTGAAGAAGACAATCAAAGAACTGAATGAAGAATAGATTATGGAGAAGATAAGAA
>JAEETB010000230.1 GCA_016286575.1 Prevotella sp. | reverse complement strand
TTAGGGGATGTCACCTTACTCAACGGACCGCTGAAGAAGGCTCGTGACCTGAATATCAGTGTGCTGATGAAATATGACAACGACCGTCTGCTGGCACCTTATCTGAAGGAAGCAGGACTGACACCTAAGGGAAAGTCGTATCCTAATTGGGACGGACTGGATGGTCACGTGGGTGGCCACTACCTGACGGCTTTGGCTATCAATGCCGCCACAGGTAGTAAGGAGTGTCAACAGCGACTCGATTATTGGATCAGTGAACTGCAGGCCTGTGCTGATGCCAACGCCAAGAACCACCCGGATTGGGGTAAAAGCTATGTGGGTGGCGTGCCTGGCAGCGATCGTATATGGTCATCTTTCAAGAAGGGCGACTTTGGACCCTATTTTGGTGCGTGGGTGCCTTTCTATAATATTCATAAGATGTATGCTGGTCTGCGCGATGCTTGGGTGTATTGCGGCAACGAACAGGCAAAGAGGCTCTTCCTCGGCTTCTGTGACTGGGCTATCGACTTGACGGCAGGTCTCTCGGATGCCCAGATGGAGCGTGCACTCGATACTGAGCATGGAGGTATGAACGAGGTACTGGCCGATGCCTATGCCATTACTGGCGAACAGAAATATCTTGATGTGGCTCGCCGCTTCTCCCATCGCCGTCTGCTCAACCCGCTGATGCAGCGTCGCGACTGTCTGGATAATATGCATGCCAACACACAGGTGCCTAAAGTGATTGGTTTTGAGCGTATCGCCGAACTCGCAGGCGACGAGGCCTATCACACTGCTGGTGCCTACTTCTGGGATATCGTTAC
The DNA here is from genome assembly GCA_016286575.1 of Prevotella sp. Lineage (GTDB taxonomy): Bacteria > Bacteroidota > Bacteroidia > Bacteroidales > Bacteroidaceae > Prevotella. Next base: position 4,221 of record JAEETB010000230.1, on the reverse strand, counting down.
GGGTGAGCGCTCATTGGCTTTCGGCGGCAATAGCCGTCGCGAGCACTTTCCTAGCAAGGAGGCTTGTCAGGACTTTGTTACGGATATCGATGGCCCTGAGAGTTGCAACACGAACAACATGCTGAAACTGACGGAGGATCTGCATCGCCGCAATCCTGAGGCGCGCTATGCCGACTTTTTCGAGTTGGCCACCTTCAATCATATTCTCTCCACCCAGCATCCTGAGCATGGCGGCTATGTGTATTTCACATCGGCTCGTCCGCGCCACTATCGCAACTATTCGGCTCCCAACGAGGCCATGTGGTGCTGTGTGGGAACAGGTATGGAGAATCATGGTAAGTATGGTCAGTTTATCTATACCCACGTGGGCGATGCCTTGTATGTGAACCTCTTCGTTGCTTCCGAGCTGAACTGGAAGGCGAAAGGCGTTACGATTCGTCAGGAGACTATTTTCCCCTATGCTGAGACCAGTAAGATAATCATTGCTGAGGGTAAAGGCAAGTTTGCTCTCAACGTGCGCTATCCAGGTTGGGTGAAACCAGGACAGTTCAGTGTTAAGGTGAATGGACAGCCCGTGAGCATCGTCACAGGACCTTCATCGTATGTCACCATCGACCGCCAGTGGAAAAAGGGTGATGTCGTTGAGATGTCTTTCCCCATGTACAGCTATGTGAAGTATCTGCCGAACCTACCGCAGTATATCGCCCTGATGCATGGCCCCGTGATGCTCGCCATGAAGACGGGGACGGAAGATCTGGCACATCTCATTGCTGATGATAGTCGTTTTGGACAGCTCGCCACAGGTAAGAAGTTGCCTACGGATCAGGCACCTATCCTTATTAATAATAGTATAGGTGATATTGCCAACCAGCTCCAACCTGTTGCAGGCAAGCCCCTCCACTTTACCATCACCACCAAGATGGTGAATGAGATTCGCAATGAATTGATGCCGTTCTTCGAACTCCACGATGCCCGTTATATGATGTACTGGCTCGCCCTCTCGGAGGATAGCTATAAGGGTTATCTCGACAATCTCGCCAAGCAGGAGCAGGAGCGCCAGGCACTTGAGAATCGCACGACGGATAAGGTACAGCCAGGCGAGCAGCAGCCTGAGAGCGATCACTTTATGGAGACCGACGACTCGTTTGTGGGTAACACCAACGATGTGTTCTTCCGTGATGCACGCGATGGACATTATTACAGTTATCTGATGCAGACTGGTGGAAAGACCGATCTTAGCCTGCGCCTGAAGTATTGGGGTGTGGGTGAGTGGAAGAGCCACGAGTTTGATATCTTCGTCGATGATGTGCTGGTGACATCAGTGAACAACACAGGCAAATACCGTATCTCTAAATTTATATATGAGACCTATCCTATTCCCGCCGACGCACTGAAGGGCAAGAAGCAGGTACGCGTGAAGTTCGTGGCCAAGCCCAGAAAGCAGATTGGTGAGATCTATGAGGTAAGATTGGTGATGACGAATGAATAATGCATTTATATCAATGAAGACAGATATACAGATTGCACGTGAATGCAAACTTGATCACATCAGTGAAATAGCTTCCCGACTCGGTATTCCGGCAGAGGAGATTGAACCCTACGGAAGATACATGGCAAAAGTGCCTATCTCACTGATTGACGAGAAAAAAGTGAGTAAAAGCAAGCTGATTCTGGTAACTGCCATCAGCCCCACGAAAGCAGGTATCGGTAAGACCACCGTCAGTATCGGCCTGACTTTGGGACTGAATAAAATAGGCAAGAATGCTGCAGTTGCCTTGCGTGAACCCTCGTTAGGTCCTTGTTTCGGCATGAAAGGTGGTGCGGCAGGCGGCGGCTATTCCCAGGTATTGCCTATGGAGAAGATCAACCTCCACTTCACAGGTGATTTCCATGCTGTCACATCAGCCCATAATACAATCAGCGCTATGCTCGATAACTACATCTACCAGCATCGGAAAGAGGGATTCTCTCTGCGTGAGATCTTCTGGAAACGTGTGCTCGACGTGAACGATCGTGCTTTGCGCAACGTGGTGACAGGTCTTCGTGGTGACGGCGTCGTCTCTGAGACGGGCTTCGACATCACCCCAGCCTCGGAACTGATGGCAATCCTCTGTCTGGCCACCAGTGAGAAGGATTTGCAGCGTCGTATCGAAAATATTGTGTTGGGCATCACTGCTGATGGCAAACTCTTCAAGGTCAAGGATCTTGGGGTGGCTGGAGCTATCACCGTGTTGATGCGTGATGCCCTCAACCCCAATCTGGTGCAGACTACAGAACATACACCAGCCTACATACATGGTGGACCTTTCGCTAATATTGCTCACGGATGCTCCAGCGTGGTTGCCACGAAGATGGCGATGACGTTTAGCGACTATGTGGTGACAGAGGCGGGCTTTGGAGCCGATCTGGGTGCTGAGAAGTTCTTCGATATCAAGTGCCGCAAGACGGGACTCCAACCTCGATTGGTTGTCATTGTAGCCACTACACAGGGCTTGAAAATGCATGGCGGCGTGGCTCTCGAACATATCAAGGAGCCTCATGCCAAAGGACTGACGGAGGGTCTTAAGAACCTTAACCGTCACATCCGTAACATGCAGGGCTTCGGACAGCCCGTTGTCGTCACACTTAATCGTTATGATAGTGACTTGGCAGAGGAGATTGACATCGTCCGTAAGAACTGTGAGGATCTGGGTGTGGGCTTTGCTGTGAACGAGGCTTTCCTGAAGGGTGGTGAGGGTGCTACGGAACTGGCTCAGACCGTTGTAGATACCATCGAGCGTCAGAAACCGCTACCCATTCGTTTCACTTATAAGGAGGCTGACTGTCTGGAAGACAAGATCGAGAAAGTGTGCAAGGGTATCTATGGAGCTGCTGCAGTGGAGTACAGCAAGACGGCGAAGAAGAAACTCGAGGATCTGCGTCTCACCTTTACCGACGAGGACGGCGCCATTGCCCATTACCCCGTCTGCATTGCCAAGACGCAGTTCTCGTTCTCTGCCGATTCCACGCGATATGGCTCCCCAGAGGGCTTTACCATCCGCATTCGTGATGTCATCCTGAACTGCGGTAGTGAGATGATTGTGGCCATTGCGGGCGATATGCTCCGTATGCCAGGACTGCCTAAGAGTCCGCAGGCTGAGCGTATCACCATCGAAAACGGCGTGATCGAAGGACTATCCTAGACTCTTCAAATTTAAATCCTAATTGTCAAGATATGAATAAACGAACAACTTTCGCTGCCCTATTGATGGCAGCTACGATGGGACTCAGTGCCCAGAAGCCGATGAACGCCCCTGCTGGCGGCAAGGCAATCAGTGATGAATTAATCGGTATCTTCTTCGAGGACATCAACAACTCTGCTGATGGTGGTCTCTATGCCGAACTGGTACAGAACGGATCCTTCGAGTTCTCTCCCGTAGAGCGCGACGGATGGGGTCCTGGCACAGCCTGGAAGATGATTCGTCCAGGACACTCCACAGGATGGTTGGAGACGCGTATGGACAATCCCGTTCATGCTAACAACGCCAATTACATGCGCCTCTATATCGAGCGCGTCAAGGAGTATTATGACTATCGTGGCTGGAAGGGCTTCGGTATTCAGAACGATGGTTTCGACGGTATCTCAGTGAAGGCTGGTGAGAAGTATGACTTCTCTGCCTTCCTGCGTAATATTGGTGATGCCAAGCAGGTACGTGTGGCGCTTGTCTATCAGCAGCCGGGATGGCCTCCCAAGGATCCCAGACTTCTGGCAGAGGCTATCATCGATGTGAAGGACAATAGCTGGAAGAAATATGAGGCTGTGTTGACACCTGATTCTACCTGTCAGAAGGCTTCTCTTCAGATTCTTGTATTGAATACTGGTGAACTTGATGTCGACGTGGTATCACTGATGCCTGAGGATACCTATAAGGGGCATGGACTGCGTAAAGATCTTGCTCAGGCACTCGCTGATCTTCAGCCTAAGTTCATGCGTTTCCCTGGCGGATGCGTGGTGCATGGTGGTGGCGACGGTTTCTGGAACACCTACCGTTGGAAGACGACCATTGGTCCCAAGGAGCAGCGTCGACAACTGAAGAACACCTGGGGTTATCATCAGAGTTGTGGTCTCGGCTATTTCGAGTATTTCCAGTTCTGCGAGGACCTTGGTATGGAGCCAGTTCCCATTCTGCCTGCTGGTGTCAGCTGTCAGGGTGCTAACGGTGGATGGAATATGTGGCCTAC
>JAEETB010000014.1 GCA_016286575.1 Prevotella sp. | reverse complement strand
ATAGGAGTTCGTTCTGTGCTTTCCGACAGTGGATCATCAGGGGGAGCTGCAACTCTACGGACCAACGGACCTGCTCCTCGAAGGCCTCGAGCTGCTCGCGCTCGAACTCACGGCTCCAGTAGAAGTCCAAACCGATTTCGCCAATGGCGATAATCGGAGGGGTTAGTGGTGAGAGGTTCTTGGACGAGCCAAGCGGCAAAGCCGAGCGTGTGGTTAGAGAAATCTTGATACGCGACAAAACGTCTCTCCAGTCTGCGCGAACTTCTTCTGGATGAAGACCCAACATAGGATAGCAATAATTGGGGTAGCGATGACACACGTCAAGGACGGAGTCGAGTGAACCTAAGTCAATCCCAGGCACGCCGATGGCCTCGACTCCAGCCTCACGGGCACGAGCTATCACGGCCTCAAGGTCCTCACGGAACTCCTCGCCATCAAGGTGACAATGGGTGTCAATCATTGATCATTGAACATTGATCATTGAACATTAGCTCTGGCGATTCATCAAATCGGCAGCGTAGGCCTTCAGCTCAGCCTTGCGTTCCTCAGGCACACTGACCTTGGCCAGATAACCTAATGCCTTCACATAGCACTCATCCATCTTCTGCTCACAGAGCTGGCGGATGCCGATCTCGTCGTAGAGACGGGTGACAGCCTTCACCTTCTCCTCGCGATCGAAGGTCTTCGCATCGATCCACTTCGAGAGTTCTGCGCGCTGGGCATCATTGGCACGGTTTACGGCATTGATCAGCATATAGGTCTTCTTGTTTGACGTGATGTCGCCACCGATGTTCTTGCCGAACACCTTGGGATCGCCATAGACATCGAGCAAGTCGTCTTGCAACTGGAAGGCGAGACCAATCTGCTCGCCAAAACGGTAGATATTCTCCTGGTCCTGCTCAGAGGCTCCTGCGAGGATGGCTCCCAACTTGACGGCACAGGCCAGCAGCACACTCGTCTTCAGGCGGATCATCTCGATATACTCCTCCTCGCGCACGTCGTTGCGGGTCTCAAACTCCACGTCGAGCTGCTGACCCTCACCAATCTCGAGGGTAGTCACGAGGAAGGTACGGAACACCTGCTGCAACTTGGCGGTATCGCAGTCGAGCACACGCTCGAAGGCCTGCAGCAGCATGGTATCGCCTGAGAGGATGGCCTGATTGGCATCCCACTTCTTATGGACAGTCTCATGACCACGACGCATATCAGCATGATCCATCAGGTCATCGTGCAACAGGGTAAAGTTGTGGTAGGTCTCAAGGCCGATGGCAGGCGTCATGATGCGCTCTGGATCGTCCTGATAGAGATTATAGGCGAGTAGCATCAGCACAGGGCGCACGCGCTTGCCTCCTATCGAGAGCACGTACTTGATAGGTTCATACAGGGTAAAAGGCGTGCGATCGTACGCCAACGAGTCGAGCGCCTCGTTTACCTTCTTCAGTAATTCATCAGATGTGTACATATTGTTATTTACGATTTACGAATTTACGATTTACGATTTAATGTTTAATCTTTAATGTTTAACGTTTAACGTTTAATGTCACATATTGAACACGATCGGAATGCAGACTTTCGTCCTACACGGCTTGGCATTCATCACGCCAGCCTGCCACTTGGGCATCATACGGAGCACACGCAGCACCTCACGGTCGCAGGCAGCATCGAGATGCTCCACCACTTCCAGATCAGAGACGCTGCCGTCGGTATTGACGATGAACTGTGCCACCACCTTACCCTTCACCTTCTGGTGCTGTGACGTGGCTGGGTACTTCAGGTTCTTCGTGAGCCATTTCATGAACTCGGCAGCCCCACCAGGGAACTGAGGCAGATCCTCGACCACACGGAAATCCACGGGCTCTTCGTACATATCCACCACCTCGGGTTTCTCCTCCTCTGCCAGCTTCTCAGGCTCCTCCACCTCCTGAGGCTCCAGGGCATCAGGGGGCAGCTCGACGTCGTTCTCAACCAGATTCAGCTCTTCGCTCTGCTTCTTCTCGATCTTCTGCTCCTGAGGCAGCATCATGGGTATCTGATCAGGATCACGCTTCAACGGCGAGAGTTCCATCTCAGCATCGAGGTCGTCGTCATCGTCGAAGAATGTCCAGCCGCTGTCGCTACTGTTCCACTCCAAGGCCACGAAACAAGCCGCGAGCACTACAATCAGTCCCAAAAGGAACCCTTGCACGCGCCGTTGCTCTAAATCAGCCTCCCGACTCTTCTTGACTTCCATTGTATAATAAAAACGCTTTTTCGACGTTATTTACTTATAAGTGACCACAAAGGTACGAAAAAGAAGTGAAGAAGTGAAAAGTGAAAAGTGAAAAGTGCTTGAAATTAAGAATTATTTCGTAATTTTGCGCCGAATTGAGGGAAAAGTGATGAAAAAAGCCCTTTTTGCCATTCTGATGCACTGTTTTGGGACACCCTCGAGTGCCCAGGAGAGTCAGACAGCCTACAACTTCCTGAGGCTGCCTGTCAGTGCGCATGTGGCTGCCGTGGGGGGCGACAACATCACACTCACAGACGATGATGCCACCCTCATCTTCCACAACCCCTCACTCATCAACGGCGTGAGCGACAAGACCATCAACCTGAACTACATGACCTACATGCAGGGTTCGAAGACGGCCAGTGCAGCCTTCGTGAAAGCTGCCGGAGACCGTGGCACCTGGGGCGTGACAGCCCAATATATGGACTACGGCACGATGAAGCAGACCACCAGCAACAACGAAGACCTGGGCACCTTCTCAGCACGAGACATCGCAGTGGGAGGAACGTTTGCCTACGCCCTCACCAACAGCCTCAGCGCTGGTATCACGGCGAAGGTCATCTCCTCGCACATCGCTAGCTACAACTCGATGGCCGTAGGCGTCGACCTCGGACTGAACTACTACGACGAGGAGCGCTACTGGAGTCTCTCTGCCGTCGCCCGTAACCTGGGTGGACAGGTGAAGGCCTACGACGACGAGTTCGAGCGCATCCCCCTCGACGTGCAGGTGGGCATCAGCAAACGTCTGACGGCTGCGCCCCTGCGCTTCCATGTCACACTGAGCCGTCTGACGGAGTGGGATCAGAGCTTCGGGCGCCATATCGCCCTTGGTGCCGACCTGTTGCTGGGACAGATTGTCTACCTGGCTGCAGGCTATAACTTCCGCAGGGCTTACGAGATGAAGATCAGCGACTCGGATGGCAGCTCGGCTCATGGTGCCGGACTGTCGCTGGGTGCAGGTCTGCAGCTCGAGCGATTCAAACTCCAGATAGGCTATGGCAAGTACCATGTCAGCGCCTCATCCTTACTGATAAACATATCATACGCATTATGAAAAAGATAACGATTGCCATCGATGGCCACAGTTCGTGCGGAAAGAGCACGATGGCCAAGGACCTGGCCCGCGAGGTGGGCTACGTCTATGTCGACACGGGTGCGATGTACCGCAGTGTCACCCTCTATGCCCTGCGCAAGGGTTTGTTCAACGATGACGGAAGCGTCAATACCGACGCCCTCGAGGCCGAGATGCCGAATATCCGCATCAGCTTTAAGTTCAATGCCGAGACAGGGCGCCCTGACACCTATCTCAACGACGAGTGCGTGGAGAAGGAGATCCGCTCGCTCGAAGTGTCCAACCATGTCAGTCCCATCGCTGCCATCGCCTTCGTGCGCACAGCCATGGTGGCCCAGCAACAGCAGATGGGCAAGGACAAAGGAGTGGTGATGGACGGACGCGACATCGGCACCACCGTCTTCCCTGATGCCGAACTGAAGATCTTCGTCACCGCCTCATCCCAGGTGCGCGCCCAGCGACGCTTCGACGAACTCAAGGCCAAGGGCATGCCTGCCGACTTCGACGACATCCTGAAGAATGTTGAGGAGCGCGACTATCTGGACTCTCATCGTGAGGTGTCGCCCCTGCGAAAAGCCGATGATGCCATCGAGCTCGACAACTCGAACATGACCATTGCCGAGCAGAAACAATGGCTGTTAGAACGCTTCAAAGAGCGCACTACGTAACGTTTTTGTCCCTTTTACGCATTTTTCTCGTCATTTTTTCGGTTATCTGCAGTTTTATTGCTACCTTTGCACCCTGAAACTGTTAGAATCGAATAAATGATGAGAAAATTATTCCTGACGGCGCTCTGCGCCATGACCTTCGCCACCAGCGTCCAGGCAGGTGGATTGATGACCAACACGAACTATCACATCGCCTTCGACCGCATGTTTGCGCGAGGCGCCACTACAGAAATCGATGCCGCTTACTCGAATCCCGCTGGTCTCGCCTGGGGACATGAGGGCTGGCAACTCTCGCTCAACTTCCAGAAACCTTGGCAGTATCGCAACATCGAGCTGACCACATCAGCTGGTAGTCACACTTACGAAGGTAAGGCCTCTGCCCCCATCGTACCTGCCCTGTTTGCTTCGTATAAGAAGGATCGCTGGGCGCTCTCGACCATGATTGGCATTGTGGGCAGTGGTGGCTTCGTAGAATACAATGAGGGCGTGCCCATGTTCAATGCCTTGCTGGGTGGCACCATCACCACACTCACACAAGGACTGGCCGAGACAACAGGTGGAGCTACACCTGTCGTCACCCCCGACCAGTACGATGCAGAGATGAAGGGAAAGCAGTACATCTATGGTGGCCAGCTGAACTTTACCTATAAGATTATCGACTGTCTTTCAGCTGCTGTCGGCATCCGTGCCAACTACTACGACGGCTACTATCGCGGCCACGTCAAGGCAGCTCAGACCACCATGGGCGAACTTGCCAACCTGTCGCTGGACGTCGACCAGAAGGGTTGGGGATTCACACCGCTTGTTAGCGTGGCATTCCACAAGGGTCCCTTCACACTGACCGCCCGCTATGAGTTCCGCACGAAGATTGAGACCAAGAACGAGACAAACAGTCTGAGCGCCGACTTAAACACAACCAAGCTGGTAACAGAGCCGTTGACACAATTAGTGGTAGCAGGCGCCATCACGGCTGCTCAGGCTCAGGCTATCGGACAAGGCATCCAGCAGAAGATGAGCGGCGGCTTCAGCGCTTATACCGCGCCATACGAGGACGGTGTGAAGACACGCTACGATATGCCCGCCCTGCTCAGCATCGCTGCAGGCTATGAGTTTACGAAGAATCTGCGTGCCGCTTTGGAATACCATTTCTTCGACGATAAGAACGCCAAGATGGCCAACGACCGCCAGAATGAACTTACCCACGGCACCCACGAGATCCTCGCAGGTATCGAGTGGGACATCAACAAGAAGTTCACCGTCAGCTGTGGTGGACAGCGTACAGACTACGGCCTCTCTGACGGTTACCAGCAGAACACCTCGTTTGCATGCGACAGTTACAGCGTCGGCCTTGGTGGTGCTTGGAACATCAATGAGAAGCTGCGCTTGAACGCCAGCTACTTCACCACACTCTACACCGACTACAAGAAACCGACTTCCTACGGTACAGAAACCTACAGCCGCACGAACCACGTGATTGGCGTAGGACTCGACTACAAGTTCTAAACTTCAGACAATAGTCCACAACTTATCGGTTGGGGACTATTTTGTTACGATAGAATCCGACGATTTCGCATTTTTTCACAAAACATTTGGCATTTTGGGAAAAATGTCATACCTTTGCACCTCAGCAGCACCCGTCACCATTACCGTTGACAAACCCTCAGGCTTCGACTTCCAGACCTGTTCATTCGTCTTGGGAGCTAAAGTCAAGGAAGACCAGCAAGGTGTCTACGAAAGCGACTTCTATTATATCAGTATCGCCACCAAGGGTCAGGATCCCCACGGCATCTGTATCCCTGGCAAGTGGAGCTGGCCCACAGAGACCACCAAGATTACCGTGGCCTATCCCAAATTCGCAGAATGGGCTAAGGACGTCACCAACAAGGACGCTCAAGACTGGTACAACTACCCTGTCTCAGGAAAGGTCATAACCAAATAAATACACAATAATCCCCTGCCATGGCAGGGGATTATTCTTTTCATTTCATCAGCTGGATGGCCTCGCTGCATTGCTCCATGAGCCAGCGGGGAGTGGAGGTGGCTCCACAAATGCCTACTGTCTGGATGCCCTCGAGCCATTCTTTCTGGATCTCCTGAGGATCTTCCACGAGGTGGGTGTTTGGATTCACACGCAGACACTCGTTGTATAGCACCTTGCCATTCGAGCTCTTGCGTCCGCAGACAAAGAGAATCAGATCGTGCTTCGCGGCAAACTGCGAAATGTTAGGCATGCGGTTGGCTACGGAGCGACAGATGGTGTCGAAACTCTTAAACGTGGCACCAGATGCCATGTGCGACTGGATATAGTCGATGATGCGGTGGAACTCGTCGAGTGACTTCGTGGTCTGTGAATAGAGGTAGATGTCGCGAGAGAAGTCGAGTTTCTTTACTTCGTCGAAGCTCTCGATGACGATGGCGGTAGATTGTGTCTGGCCTACGAGTCCCAGCACCTCGGCATGGCCTTTCTTGCCGAAGATCACAATCTGAGGGGTCACCCCACCCTGCCCCTCTAAGAATTTTTCTTTGATACGTTTCTGGAGCTGGAGTACCACAGGACAGGTGGCATCGATGATCTCGATGTTGTTACGACGGGCGAGTTCGTAGGTCTCAGGGGGCTCACCATGGGCGCGCAGCAGAACCTTCACATCGTGGAGCTCGCGCATCTCGTCGTGGTTGATGGTGATCAGTCCCATCTCGCGCAGACGGTCGCACTCCATACCATTGTGAACAATATCACCCAGGCAGTAGAGGGGGCGACCCTGTGCCAGTTCTTCCTCGGCTTTCTTAATGGCGGTAGTCACGCCGAAGCAGAAGCCGCTGTTATTATCGATTTCGATTTGTAACATTGAAGATTGAAAATTGAAGATTGAAGATTATTTTTTGAGGAGGGCGAAGTATTCGTCGAGGAGATCCTGGGCTGCGACGAAAGAGGTCTTCTGGCCGGCGAGGACGGTGCGTTCTGCGGCAGAGAGCTGCGCCTTGATGGCTGGATTATTGTAGAAATTCAGCCGCAGGTGCTCGTTGATACTCTCGTACATCCAGTATTTTGACTGTTCGTTGCGACGGTAGTCGAAGTAGCCATTAGCCTTCACGAAGTCGACATACTCGTAGATCATGTCCCACACCTCCTTGACGCCTGTACCATAGAAGCCGCTGTAGCAGAGCACCTTGGGTGTCCACCCGCTCTCAGGCATGGGGAAGAAGTGGAGGGCGTTGCGGAAGTTGGTAGCTGCCATGTGGCACTTGTCGACATTATCGCCATCGCACTTGTTGATAACGATGCCATCGGAGATCTCCATGATGCCTCGTTTGATACCCTGCAGCTCGTCGCCTGTGCCTGCTACCTGGATGAGGAGGAAGAAGTCGACCATCGAGTGGCAAGCCGTCTCACTCTGTCCGACACCCACCGTCTCGACGAATATCTTGTCGAAGCCAGCTGCCTCACAGAGGATAATGGTCTCGCGAGTCTTTCGAGCCACACCACCCAGGGAACCTGCCGACGGGCTGGGTCGAATGAAGGAGTCAGGGTGCTGCGCCAGTTTCTCCATACGCGTCTTGTCGCCGAGGATAGAACCCTTGGTGCGCTCGCTCGAGGGATCGATGGCGAGAACGGCCAAGCGTCCGCCCTTCTCCTTCAGCACGTGGATGCCGAACTCATCGATAGAGGTGGACTTGCCAGCGCCTGGCACACCACTGATGCCCACACGCACGGAGTTGCCACTATAGGGCAGACACTTATTGATCACTTCCTGCGCCTTAGCCTGATGATCGGGGTTGACACTCTCGATGAGGGTCACTGCCTGCGAGAGGATGGTGACATCGCCCTTGAGGATGCCTTCTACCATGTCGGCAGCCGTAAGCTCACGACGACGGATGCGATTGCGCTTCAGATAGGGGTTGATGATGGAGGGCTGCTCCACCCCACTATTCACCTGCAAGCCTGCATATTCTGAACTGTTCTCAGGATGGTCCATGATACATTAAAGATTAAACATTTAACATTGAACATTAAACATTATTTTAACTTGATGTTGATGACAACTTTCGAGTGATCGGGATCGTTGGTAATCATGAGGATACGAGGACGTTTGCGCACGTTCTTGAGATCAGAGGCTATACCCGTAATCTTCAACGTGGTAGACTGCCCAGGATTGATCTCGCGCGATCCGAGGGTCACCTTCAGACCGCTGGTAAACATCTGCAGCGACGAGATGACGAGCGTAGAGTGGCCTGTGTTCTGCAATGTGACATCGACCGTCTTCTTCGATTTATTGTCGAAACTGGTGAAGTCGATATCCGTCGTAGACATCTGCAGCTGTGGTGCCTGTTCCTTGTTCACATTGGCAAAAGCCGAGAGATCGGGCAGCAAGATGGCAGAGACGGGTACCTCGATATCAGCATTGACCTTATCACCCAGGTGCTTGCCCAGATAGACATTGGTCTGCGTCAGTCCGTAGTCGCGCAACTTCTCAGAGTGGAGGGTGACGGTGATGGTGGCACCATGTCCTGGTGAGATGGTCTCAGGCACGACCTGTGCCGTCAGATAAGGAGGCAGGTGCATCAGGTTGGGCTGCATCACGTCAGTACCGTTGTTGTAGACATGAATCTCCTGGATGACCTCATCGCCTTTGTTCACGTCGTCGAACTCGAGTTCATTCTTATCGAGCAGCATGGTACCCATCGACAACGGATAGTTGCCTGCATAGTCGAGCACCTCGGCGAGTACCACGCCCTTCATGGTCAGGTAGAGGGGTTGCTCTGAGGCGTTGCTCTTGATGGCTGCCATCTTGTGGAAATGGCCCAGCTGACGAGCATCGTAGGTCATCTTGATGGTAAAATTGTCACCTGCAGGAACCTCCTTGGGGAAATCAACGGCCGTACAGCCGCAGTCAGTCCTGACGCTCTCGATGACGAGGCGGCGCTTGCCTTTGTTTCGGAGTTCATACGTAGCGGTGACGGGCTGCTCATAGCCCACACGTCCGCAGTCGATAGTCGTGTTGGTGACGACGATGCGCTGGGCATTTAAGGGTAAGCAGGAAAAGAGGAAAAAGGGTAAAAACAATACTGTTCTCATATTATTTATCGCATTTTTACATTATTACTTTACATCTATCGTTTCTGATTTTGTGACAGCACGGAACTCTGGCGCATAGGCACACTCTACGACACAGCTACCCGTCTCGTAGGTTCCTGAGCGGTCGATATAATATTCGTTCTCGATGACATGCTCACCCTTCGACAAGAAGTCGAAGTAGTAGTTCGTCGAGTAGTCCTTCGGTGTACAGTAGGAGCCGTCGTGCCAGCCGCTCAGCTGACGGACTGGTTCCATGCAGGCAGCACGTTTCTCGAGCACCTGTACGAAGTCGTAGTCACGATCTGCAGTGATGGTGATACGGATACGGATACGATCGCCGACTTTAAGCGTCGCAGGTTTCTCGCCGTTGGCGAGAAGCACTGACCGCTTAACGGCAATACCACTGCTGGTATCGTAGATGTTCTTGGTGGCCTGGGTGAACTGTGCATAAATGGCACCCCAGGAAGTGCCCTCAGAGGTCTTCTCGATGGCCATCTCCTTGCTCTCTGGAGAGACAGGGGTCTTGATATAGCCCAGTCCGGCAGTAGCCTTAGGCAGTTCGAGGGGATTGCCGTCAACCTTCACGGCAGCACTCTCGGCATCGAGACGCAGGCGATTGGCACCTTGCAGGAAGGCATAGACGGCATTGACGCTGTTGATTGGCGTATCCCAAGCCTGTGTGCGCTTCTCCTGAAGCAGCCAGCGCTGCATCTCCTCGATGGTCTGCTGGTCGTCAGGTGTCAGACGCTGCAAAGCCTCGATGGCCACCGTCTGCGTAGGTATCTTATAGTCATACCAGCTGTAGCCGGCACGTGGGGTGTCGTAATAGCGACCCATATCCTCACGATAGACGGTGTACTCCTTCAGCGACTGGGCGTACTCGAGGGCACGCTTGGGGTCTGGTGTCGAGAGAATGACGGCCGTGAGGGCCTTCTCGTAGATGCTCTGATTCTTAATCTCTTTCTTGAGTAACTTCAAGAGGTACTTGTTGGCCTCCTGCACATCACCAGGAAGCTCACGCCCGTCGAGGGTACAGAGATAGAGCCACTCCAGGGCCTTGAAACTGGGGAAGGTGGGTTCGTGACCGTATTCCTTCGCCTGACGCTTCATCTCCTTCACCTCTTCGACAATTTCCTCTCCCATAAAGCCGAAAGCGCTCGTGAGCATGCTACGGATCTCAGGCTGCTCACCTGCCATCGCATTGAGACGGACGAACATCTCACTGACAGCCACCGTCATATAGAACGAGCCAGGCATCTCGGGCCACCATGACCATGAGCCATCGGCACGCTGCAGACGGTTGAGCTTCGTGACAGCATCGTCGAGACGACGCTGCATGAGGTTCTCGTCGAAGAAGTCTCCCATACGCTGCTTCTGTTCTGTCTCGCGCTCTGCATCCATCACCCAAGGCGTTTCGTTGAGCACAAGGTCTTTCAGCTCCTGGTTCTTCGCAAGCGCACTGGTCAGCGAGTTCTGATCGGCCTCCTGTTTCCAGAGTTCGAAGGCGGTCTTAGCCTGTGGATTCTGGGCGAGGATATATCGACCCAGCGAGTTGGCATAATAGGAGGCAGCCTGTGAGATGGCGTTGTCGTCGCAGGGTGTACCCACCGTAGGCAGCGCCTGTACCATGAGCCATGCAGGCTGGTTGGTATATTCGAAGACGAGTTTGCCGTTCTTGGCATCGGCAGGTATGAGGTTCTGCAAATCGACAGTCTGTGTGCCAGGCTGGTGATACGTGAGAGGCACCGTCACTGTGACACGCTCCGTACTGGGCAGGATGGGCAGATAATGCTGCTCGCCATCAGAGAAGCCCTTGCCACTGACGGTCATCTGACAGATCAACATTGAACATGGAACATTAAACATTGAAGACTCGACATTGAAGCTGACTGCTGCGGTGCCACCAGCCTTCAAGGTGACGGGTTGCGACTGCTCGAAGACGACGGCATCCGTCTCAGGATTGATCAGCTTCAGACGGGCCTGACCTGTGAGGGTCTTTTCTGCGGTATTGAAGATACGGGCTGAGATGGTACCCTTGTCACCCTCGCGCAGGAAACGCGGCACATTGGGCTGTATCATCACATCCTTCTGGGCGATGGTGGTGCCCTCGATACTACCATAATACATATCGCGCGTATGAGCCAATCCCATGAAATGCCAAGTCGTCAGACTCTCAGGCAACGTGAATTTCAGGGCTACCACACCCTCTTCATTGGTCGTCAGTTGGGGATAGAAGAAGGCGGTCTCGTTGAGATTCTCGCGCACCTGTACCTCCTCTGCGCCCTGTTCTTCATTGGGCGCTCCCATGTCCTCGCCAGCAGTCTCATCGGCATCGTTGGCAACAGCGGCTTTCGACATCATCACCTCCTGATTCATCATCATGGGCGCCTCATCCATCACCATCATATCATCTGCGACGGCACGACTCAAGGCCTTGCCAGCCATCACTGCGCCACGTCCGAAACCACGGAAGACACGATAGTAAGAAGAGGGATAGACGCTATGGTCGAAACAGCTGAACACAAGTTCCTTGACGCTGAGTGACGCCCAGCTCGCAGAGCCTGAGGCTCTCAGACGATGGTTGCTGAGGTATCGCCAGTTGTTGTGGGGCAAAGGCAGATAGACGTAGGGCACAAGACTCCACTGGTGGGGCACGATCATATCGAGGCTCTGGTCATAGAGCGTGGCCATCAACTGGGCATCGACAGGCTTGCCCTCAGGATCGCACACCGTGAGGGTCCACTCCTCCTGTTGTCCTGGCTTCAGACGATCGCGGAAGGTGGCCCATTGCAGGGTCAGGTGCTTATCTGGCAAAGGACGACGGATGCTGGCCGTATGGGTATAGCAAATACCGTTCTTCACCCATGCGAAGTTAAGCAGCAATCCGTTGCCGTAGCGTTCTTCGTAGGTCAGCTTCAGGTTCAACAGTTCGTTGCTCTTATCTGCCGTACCACGCTGGATCACCTGATCACCAGCGAAGATGCTATAGACGATATGGACATCTTTTGCCGACGAGCCCACCTGGATGGTCACAGGACCACCATCGCGTGGGAAGTCGGAGGCTGACTGATAGAACCAGTCATCTGTCTCTGTGGCTGGAGTGGTATCATCGAGTGCGAAGACCACGAACTCTCGCTTAATCGTATCACCCTCGCAAATGCCCTCAAGGGTATGCTTGCCAGAGGTGAGAGGTGAGAGGTCAGTGGTGAGAGATCTCTTTGTGTCAGTTTTGGTCGTGAGCCATTTGCCGTCATCGATACGGTAGCGCACCTCGGCGTCGAGATTCTTGCCTGCGGCATTCATCAGATGGAAGGTGGCCGTAGGCTTATCGTCGAGCAACAGTTTCTCTGCGAGTTCGACACTCAGTGCCTGCTTACGGTTACCCAACGGCAACGAAAGGCGTCCGTTATGCGTCTCTCCTGCGGCATCCGTCACATCGGCAGACACCTCAAAGTGATAGAACATCGGATGGCTGGTCTCAGGCATCTCGAAGGGTATGGTGACGTCAAACTGTCCATCATCGCCCGTCATGGCCTCTCCATTGAAGACTTCGACGCCATCACTACGGTAATTCAGCGATTCCATGTTCCAGTAACGGCTGTAGGACCACCACCAGAAGGCTGTGCGACGCACAACCTTATAGCTGACCTTGGCACCCTGTACAGGCACCCCTGCGAAACTCATGGCCTCACCCTTCACCGTCAGCGTGTCGCCTGCCGCATAGGCCTGCTTCACCTCTGGGAACTCGACGCGGAAGGTGGGGCGTTTGTATTCCTCCACACGGAAATGGTGACGCTGACCATCCACCACGATGGTGAACACACCCGTCAGTCCTGATTCAGGCAGGGTAAACTCTGTGGCAGCCACTCCGTATGCATCGCTCTTGACATTTTCCTCAGCCGTCACCTTACCGTTGGCATCGCGCAGAATGAAGTGTACGTTGCGGCCGTCGACCACCTGATGATCCTTACCATCCGTCACCTGATAAAGAAGTGCCGAGGCAAAGACCTTCTGTCCTGGACGATAGATGGCGCGATCGGTATAGATACAGATACGTGTACCGTCGTCAGGGTGATTGGGCGAGCCATAGCGTGTGTTATCGTTCAGTGGCTCACAGGCATTGTCCGTATCGGTATAGGCCCAGGCCTCAAGACGATTCGAGTGTTTTTCGGTCTCGAAGATATACTCGCCCTTCGCGTCGGTCGTCACCTGGAATTCCTTATAATCCTTATAGGTATAGTACGACCTGATGCGCAGATGGGCACCAGCGATGGGCTGTCCTGTCGTGGCACTGACCACCACATAACGCATACGCTCGCTGCCTGGCTGTGGCTCAGCGATGGTAAACACATCCGTCACATGTAACAGACTACGCGAGAAGCCTGTCTGTCTATCCGTCTCGAACTCCACCATGTAGATGCCCACAGGCAGTCCTTCGAGCGTCATCGTGTCCTCAAAGATTTCGTATGTCTGTTTGCCTGTGTAGGTATGGGTCTGCTCGCTGACCACTTCCCTCAGATGGGGTTTCACTGCCGCATAGCCTTTAGGATAGTTGGGCGAATCACGGAAGTCACCGTCAAGCGTGGTGCGATACACCCGCATGGTCAGCGATCCGATGTTACGGAGTTCTGTCAGTTTCACCTCCTGCGACTGCTGGGGAGTCACCCGCTGCTGTTCGTAGGCGGCACTGTACTGGGGATTGGTGAGTCGTTGCTCCTCGTTCTCAAAAGAATATTTCATGCGTTTCCACCCACCCCACTTGCCAATGGCCTCGTGGATATAAGCCAGACGTGCACCCTTATCAGTATAGGGAATCTTATTGTATCTCAGCATCGCCAGTTCTCCAGCCTCGGGCAGGTCCTCGTAGACCTTGATGACAGAGTCGAGTTCTTCAGAGCTGGCATATTCGTAGACCTGACAGGCGGTGATACAGGCTGCCCTGCGGTTGCCCACCTTATCATAATAAGCATGGATATTCTTGAAGTCGCGATCGAGTTCATAGCCCACCACACTCAACAGGTCGTTGTCGAAGATAGCGGCATCGACACCCTTGATGACAAAGGGTTCGTAGGCCTTGTCCTTCACCTGTGCCAACTGTTCACAGAGTTCAGGCGTCAGTTCTGGGGCCTCCACCTCGAGCTCCTGCATGCGGTTCGACTGTACGACGCGATAGAGCACGGTCTGGTAAACCGTCTTGAGCACCACATCGTCGGCAGCCTTCCAGCGCCCGATAATGTGTTCTATGGCAGGTTTCAGTGAGTCGGGCGAGATCTCGGCCATCACCTGGGCACCCTGCAGCTCAGCCTTCATCAGCTGTCCGTAGTTCTTGTCCTTCTCAGCCTTCTTCACTATCTGCTGCAAAACCTCGCACTGAGTCTTTGGCAGATCCTTCTCCTGAGCCTCTGCCACCTTCTTCCAAAGGGAAGAGTACGACTGTCCGAAAATAAACAATGGCATCATTAATGCGAACAATAAGGTGATACTTTTTTTCATTATTTACCCACTTAAATGGTTTTATTTGGCAAAGGTAGCATTTTTTCCTGAAAAACCTTTGGAAATTATAATTTATTATATTATCTTTGCATCCATGATTAACCAACAACTACTAAAACCTAAGAGCATCGTCGTCGTTGGCGGCTCTAACAATGTGCACAAACCAGGAGGTTCCATTGTGCGCAATATTATCAGTGGAGGCTTCAATGGTCCCCTGTATATCGTGAATCCCAAGGAAGACGAGGTACAGGGCATCAAGGCCGTCCACGACGTGAAGGATATCCCCCAGACGGATCTCGCCGTACTCGTGGTGGCAGCTAAGTACTGCCCTGACTACGTCGATTTCCTCTGTGCTGAGAAAGGGGTGCGCGCCTTTGTCATCATCTCTGCCGGATTCGGTGAGGAGACGAAGGAGGGAGCAGCGCTCGAACAGCGTATCCTCGACACCTGTGAGAAGTTCGGAGCAGCCTTGATTGGTCCTAACTGCATCGGATTGCTCAATCGCAACCACCATAGTGTGTTCACCCTGCCCATTCCCCAGCTCAATCCCCAGGGCGTCGACTTCGTCAGTGGTTCAGGTGCCACAGCGGTCTTCATCCTCGAGAGTGCCGTCATCAAGGGACTCCAGTTCAACTCTGTCTGGAGCATCGGCAACGGCAAGCAGATTGGCATCGAGGATGTGCTGATGTATATGGACGAGCACTTCGACCCTGAGACCGACTCGAAGGTGAAGCTGCTCTACATCGAGAACATCTCCAACCCCGACAAACTGCTCTTCCACGCCTGCAACCTGATTCGCAAGGGTTGTCGCATTGCGGCCATCAAGGCTGGATCGAGTGAGAGTGGCTCGCGGGCGGCTTCCTCACATACAGGAGCCATCGCTTCGAGCGACTCGGCAGTCGAGGCTCTCTTCCGTAAGGCGGGTATCGTGCGCTGTTTCTCGCGTGAGGAACTCACCACTGTAGGCTGTATCTTCACCCTGCCGCCGCTGAAGGGTCGCAACTTCGCTATCGTCACCCATGCGGGTGGCCCTGGTGTCATGCTGACGGATGCGCTCTCGAAGGGCGGACTCAACGTGCCGCATATCGAAGGTCCTTTGGCTGATGAGTTGAAATCGAAACTCTTCCCAGGCTCTTCAGTGGCCAACCCCATCGACTTTCTGGCGACGGGTACCCCTGAGCAGCTGGGCACCGTCATCGACTACTGCGAGAGCAAGTTTGATCATATCGACGCCATCGCCGTCATCTACGGCACACCAGGACTCACCCAGCTCTATGAGGCCTACGATGTGCTCGACCAGAAGATCCGTGAGTGCAAGAAGCCCATCTTCCCCGTGCTGCCCAGTCTCCACACCGCTGGCCCTGAGGTCGAGGAATTCCTCAAGAAGGGACATGTGAACTTCAGCGACGAGGTGACACTGGCCACAGCCCTCTCACAGGTCATGAACACGCCGCCGCCTGCACCACCTGAGGTACAGCTTTACGGCATCGATATCCCCCGTCTGAACAAGATCATATTCCGTGAGACCAGCCGTCTGAAGTTCGAGGGACTCAGGAGCGGTTATCTCGCCCCTGATACGGTGCGCGAGATACTTGCCTGTGCAGGTATCCCCCTCGTGCCTGAGATGGTCTCCACCTCGAAGGACGAACTGACGGCCTTTGCCCAGAAAGTGGGATTCCCCGTCGTGGCCAAGGTCGTAGGTCCTGTCCATAAGAGCGACGTGGGAGGTGTAGCCCTCAATATCCGCACACCAGAACACCTCGCCCTCGAGTTCGACCGTATGATGCAGATCCAGGATGCCACAGGCGTTATGGTACAGAAGATGCTCAAGGGTACCGAACTCTTCATCGGCGCGAAGTACGAGGAGCGTTTCGGCCACGTGGTGCTCTGTGGCTTGGGTGGTATCTTCGTCGAGGTGCTCAAGGATGTCTCCAGCGGCCTCGCTCCCCTCTCCTATGGCGAGGCGTGGTCGATGATCCGTTCACTCAGAGGCTATAAGATATTAAAAGGTACGCGTGGACAACGGGGTATCAACGAACAGAAATTTGCCGATATCATCGTGCGCCTCTCCACCCTCCTGCGCTTCGCCACAGAGATCAAGGAGATGGACCTCAACCCGTTGTTGGCCGACGAGAACGACATCGTCGACGTCGATGCACGTATCCTTATTGAAAGGGAGGACTGATTTTAAAATACATTTTAAATTATATCGTTATGGAACAACAGAAACGTTACGGTCATTTCGACGACCAGCACCGCGAGTATGTCATCACAGACCCGCAAACCCCTTGGCCTTGGATCAACTATCTGGGCAACGAGGATTTCTTCTCACTGATTTCAAACACCGCTGGCGGCTACAGCTTCTACAAGGATGCCAAGTTCCGCCGTATCACGCGTTATCGCTACAATAATGTGCCGATGGACAACGGTGGCCGCTATTTCTACATCAAGGATGGCGACACCGTCTGGAACCCAGGCTGGAAGCCCTGCAAGACGCCGCTCGATTTCTATGAGTGTCGTCATGGCATGAGCTACACCCGCATCACGGGTCGGAAGAATGGCGTGGAGGCCAGTGTGCTCTTCTTTGTACCCCTGAAGAAGTGGTGCGAGGTGCAGAAGCTGACGCTGAAGAACGAGTCCAGCGAGACCAAGACACTCAAGCTCTTCTCTTTCGAGGAGTGGTGCCTCTGGAATGCCGCTACCGATATGGAGAATTTCCAGCGCAATTTCTCAACTGGCGAAGTAGAGATTGAGGGTAGCACCATCTATCACAAGACCGAGTATCGTGAGCGTCGTAACCACTACGCTTTCTATCATGTCAATGCCCCCATCCAGGGCTTCGATACCGATCGCGAGACCTTCGTAGGCCTCTATAATTCGTTTGCCGATCCCCAGGCTGTCATCGAGGGCAAGCCCCGTAACAGCCACGCCCACGGCTGGAGTCCCATCGCATCTCATTATATCGAGGTCACCCTCGCACCAGGCGAGTCGAAGGACTTCGTGTTCCTGCTGGGTTACATTGAGAACGAACAGGACGAGAAGTTCGAGGCGCCTCAGGTCATCAATAAGAAGAAGGCTCACGCCCTCATTGCCGAACTCGACACCACAGAGAAGGTCGACAAGGCCTTTGCCGAACTCTGCCAGCTCTGGGATGCCCTCCTGAATATCTACAAGGTTAAGACAGGCAACGACAAGCTCGACCGCATGGTGAACATCTGGAACCAGTACCAGTGTATGGTCACCTTCAACTTCTCGCGTTCGGCTTCGTTCTTCGAGAGTGGTGTAGGCCGAGGCATGGGCTTCCGCGACTCCAATCAGGACCTCGTGGGCTTCGTCCATCAGATTCCCCCACGTGCCCGTCAGCGCATCATCGACATCGCATCGACACAGTTCCCCGATGGCGGTTGCTACCATCAGTATCAGCCACTCACCAAGCGCGGCAACAATGATATCGGCGGCGGCTTCAACGACGACCCCTGCTGGTTGATTTTCGGTACCGTGGCCTATATCAAGGAGACAGGCGACTTCTCGATACTCGACGAGATGGTGCCCTTCGACAACCAGCCTGGCTCTGAGGTGACCCTCTTCGAGCACCTGAAGGTGTCGATGGATCATGTCATCAAGAACCTTGGTCCCCACCTGCTGCCACTGATAGGACGTGCCGACTGGAACGACTGTCTGAACCTCAACTGCTTCTCTTGGGATCCTAACGAGAGCTTCCAGACCACGGAGAATGTCTCTGAGGGCACCAAGGCCGAGTCGCTGATGATTGCAGGTCTCTTCGTCGTGACAGGCAAGGACTATGTCGCTCTTTGCAAGAAGATAGGCAAGAATGACGAAGCCGAAAGAATGCAAAAAGCCGTCGACGCCATGATTGCCGCTGTGAAGAAGGACGGCTGGGACGGCGAGTGGTATCTCCGTGCCTACGACTTCTATGGCAATAAGATTGGATCCAACGAGTGCGAGGAGGCCAAGATCTTCATCGAGTCACAGGGCTGGTGTACGATGGCCGAGATCGGTGCCGAGGACGGCATGGTGGCCAAGTCGCTCGACTCTTGTAAGAAGTACCTCGAGTGCGAGCATGGTATGGTGCTCAACAACCCCGCCTTCACCAAGTACATCTACGAGTATGGTGAGATCTCTTCTTATCCTGAGGGCTACAAGGAGAATGCAGGTATCTTCTGCCACAACAATCCTTGGGTCATCATCGGCGAGTGTCTCGCTGGCCGCGGTAACGATGCCTGGAGCCACTATGCCAAGATTCTGCCCAGCTACGTCGAGGAGAAATACCAGACGCTGCATAAGGTGGAGCCCTACGTCAACTGCCAGATGGTAGCCGGTAAGGATGCCTTCAAGCCAGGCGAGGGCAAGAACTCATGGCTGACGGGTACAGCCGCCTGGATGTGGTACACCGTCTCTGAGTTCATCCTTGGCATCAAGCCCGACTACGACGGCATCCGCATCGATCCCTGTCTGCCCGAGACAGCTACCGACTATACCGTCAATCGTAAGTTCCGCGAGGCCGAGTATGAGATTACCATCCATCCGAATGGTGCACAGAAGGGCGTGAAGCAGATTGTGCTCGACGGAAAGCCCGTCGATGGCACCGTCATCCCCTACTCTGTCGGCAAGCATACCGTTGAAGTAACCATGTAACGTATCAGCTTATGAGTAATACCCCCACGCCCCATATCGGGGCCAAGTTTGGCGACATCGCCGAGACCGTGATCATGGCAGGCGATCCGCTGCGTGTGAAATTTATGGCAGAGACGTTCCTCGACGATGCCGTACAGTTTAATAACGTTCGTGGCATGCTCGGATTTACGGGCACCCATAAGGGCAAGCGCATCAGTCTGATGGGCCACGGCATGGGTGGTCCGTCGATTGGTATCTACACCTATGAGCTGTTCAACTTCTACGGGGTGAAGCAGATTATCCGTGTGGGGTCGGCTGGTTCGCTCAACATGGACCTTCATGTGGGTGACCTCGTGATCGCCCAAGGCGCATGCACCGACTCTAACTATGCCGCCCAGTACGGGCTGCCAGGCACCTTCGCCCCCATCGCCGACTTCGGCCTGCTGCGAAAGGCTGCCGATGCCTGTGACAAGCTGGGATGCCGCTATAAGGTGGGCAACGTGATCACCTCCGATGTGTTCTATCACGAGAACGCCCAGGACGATAAGTGGGTCAACATGGGTGTGCTGGCGAAGGAGATGGAGATTGCCATCCTCTACATGAACGCAGCCCGCTCAGGCAACAAGGCCCTGGCCATCTGCACCATCTCCGACCATATCCTGACGGGAGAGCAGACCACCGCCGAGGAGCGACAGCTGACATTTACGAAAATGATGGACGTGGCGTTCTCACTGATCTGAGAAACGCCAACGTCCCCATTCCATAACTGACACAAACATAAGTAGATTTATGAGAGATTTTAACTATTACGCACCGACCGAAGTCGTGTTCGGTGAACAGTCTGAGGAGCAGGTAGCTGCCCTTGTGAAGAAATACGGTGGCACGAAGGTGCTGGTACACTATGGTGGCAAGAGTGCTGAGCGCTCAGGGCTGCTCGACAAGATCTGTGGCCTGCTCGACGAAGGTGGAGTGGCTTACGTCAAGCTTGGTGGTGTCGTACCCAATCCCCGCCTCTCGCTGGCCAAGAAGGGCATCGAGCTGTGCCGTCAGGAGGGTGTCGACTTCATCCTCGCCGTGGGTGGCGGTTCCGTCATCGACTCGTCTAAGTGTATCGCCTACGGCGTCTGCATGGAGGGCGACGTATGGGATCTGTATCTCGGCAAGGTCGACGCTCCTAAGACCATGCTCCCCGTGGCCTCTGTCCTCACCATCCCTGCCGCTGGTAGCGAGATGAGCGAAGCCAGTGTGATCACTAACGAGAACGGCGACGTGAAACTCGGCTACTCTAACGACATGTCGCGCCCCAAGTTCGCCATCATGAACCCCCGTCGCACAATGACCCTGCCACCCTATCAGACGGCAGCTGGCGTCACCGACATGATGATGCACATCTTCGAGCGCTACTTCACCAAGGACGACGATATGGACCTGACCACCGACCTGGCCGAGGCCACCCTGCGCAGCATCAAGAATGCCGTCTTTGCAGTACTGAAGAATCCTGAGGACTATCGCTATCGCGCACAGATCATGTGGGGCGGCAGCGTCGCCCACTGGGGACTGCTGGGCAAGGGCGTGCAGGAAGACTGGGCTACCCACCAGCTTGAGCACGAGCTCAGCGGCATGTTCGATGTCACCCACGGTGCAGGTCTGGCAGCCATCTGGCCTAGCTGGGCACGCTACTGCATGCACGAGAACCTGAGACGCTTCGTGCGCTTCGCCGTCAACGTGATGGATGTGCCCAACGACTTCACCGACCCCGAAGGCACCGCCCTGAAGGGCATCGAGGCCATGGAGCGCTTCTACCACGCCATCGGCATGCCCATCAACATCAAGGAACTGATTGGCAAGGACATCACCGACGAGGAGATCAAGGAGATGACCCGCAAGTGCAGCCGCGACTACACCGCCACCTGCGGAGCCCTCAAGGTCCTCAAAGCCGACGACATGGAAGCTATCTACAAAATGGCAAGAGGCTAATAAATAATAATCCCCGCCCATTCGAGCGGGGATTTTCATTTAGGCTTTCAAGAACGCGATACGTCGCCTGTTATCCTTAGGCTTCACCGCGAAATGCAGCCAGCAGACACTACCATGTTGCTCTAATAACAACTCATCATAATCTTGTTTCGTCCCATCAGCGATATCTAACAGAATCGCCGCATAGCGGATCATCTGCTCTTTGCCCGCGCAGCGGATATCCACTGCACAGCCCGTCAGATGATTGGACGTTTTAGACCCACCCGCGAGCAGATTCACCGCTGGGGATCGGTAGCCCGAGTTAATGATGATCGACTCTACGTTCTTCGAGGTTTCATAATCCTCCCCTGGTTGCAGACAATACAGCGTGTTATAGCTGTAACGCAGATCCTCCAGCCAATTCTCGCAGATACGCTTCAAATTCTTAATCACTACATGACTCGGGATGTTCCCATCCGCAGTCTGATGCTTGGTCTTTGTCAACTCTCCTAAACTAAAGTGAGGCGAGAGTTTCATCATAATATTTAATTCTACATTTCCCATAATTCTTATGTCTAAAAAAACAAAATACCCAAAATCCCAAAATGCCAAGATGGACTATATCGCTGTAGCAAGTTTCTTATAACTACCCTTCTTGACTTTCTCAACCTGATTGTTTTTGATCAGATCAGCGATTTTCTTCGACGCACTGTCAATCCTACTATATCCCCAGGTTTTCATCACATCCTGAGTGGTAAACTCCTCCGGCAACAGGCTGTAGAACTTGGCTGTCTTGTCGTACACACGGCGCAACAAGGTATCGCGAGCCTCGTTGTCGTACATGTCCTGAAGCAGCTGACCAAATAGCGCATCCTCGCATTTGTTGATGATCTCACACATCAGGTCGGCAAAGGCCAGATGATGCTCCTCTATCTGACATACACCAGTCTTCACAAACTCATCCCACGAAGGCTGGGTCGAGATCACCTGTGGGATACACACCGCCATCACCTTATCCTGCAGGCGCTTACGTTCCAGGTTCAGCACCTTGTCCTCATTGATGCGGGCTTCCTCACCGAGGGCGGCACACAGGTCATACACGTGCTTTACCAGCCTCTCTATACCCTTGATCTCGCACTTCAGCGCATCAAACCGAGCCCCCCACTCTTCCATCTGATGGGCAGGCGTGTTGTCACGTCTCGTGGCACGATACTCATCGGTGTGATAGTCCTCTTCGGGCATCACCCACGAGGTCATACGGGTCGAAAGACCGTCACCGATATTCCTGGCATTGATGAACAGCTGCAGTGAGGTTCTGGTACAGGTAAACACACCCGAGAACATCATGGGCATAGAGTCGTTCACCGAGTCGCCGTTGGCATAGTCCACACCATTACGCTCATTGTGGAAAGCCTGCAACATGATGTCGCGCTTCTCCTGGAATCCCCCTTTGGCATTGATCAGCGAGAGCAGTTCCGTCGAGAACATATACTGGTGCAAGAACCACTGCTGGCCATCGTAGCCAGTCTCCTTATTATTCTCAGCGTGCTTATAGAAGCGGTTGTTCGACACCTTCACGACGTTGTAGCGGATAATGCCGCCCGGCTCCTGCAAAGCCTCACCCTTCTGAGCCTTGCTCGACGTGTTACGCGCGTTCTTCTCCTTCTTATAGGCTTTCTCAGCCTGACGGGCAGGCTTGTCACTCTCAC
>JAEETB010000229.1 GCA_016286575.1 Prevotella sp. | reverse complement strand
AGTATGACTGCACGGTCCTCACGAGGCTGGGATCTGTCTTCTCCAAGATGGCTGATCATCAACTCAGAAGCGATAAAGCCAAGTTTACATAAGCCATCCATCTTAAAGAACTTAGGATAATCGTTGATGAAACTGCGATAGGCCTCGTTGAGCAAAGACATGCCTGTTCCTGCTACTGATAGTTCTGCTCCATTTAAACAGATACGTTCTGGAGTTATTTCTATCTCAGAAATGGTGTTATATTTCAGACTGAGCATCATTCAGACTCTCTTGAATAGCATGGCGGCGTTACAGCCTCCAAAACCTGACATCATCTTAATAAATGAACGTTTACCGGTCTCCATCATCTGTGAGGTAACCATGATCTTTCTGCTGACACCAAGGTTCTCATAGCCTTTTGTGGGCAGGATAATGCCTTCATCAAGGGCACGGATGGATATAATGGTTTCCAATACACCCGCAGCTCCCATGGTATGACCAAAATAGCCCTTAAGACTATTGACAGGCAACTCGCTTAATCCTGCCCTGTCGATAGCGACAGACTCCATTTCGTCATTAAACAAAGTGGCTGTGCCATGTGCATTCAGGAAAGCGATGTCGTCCAAGTCTTGCCGTTGAAGGACAGACCGGAGTGCCCGATAACAGCCCTCTCCTTTATTGGAAGGACTGGAGATATGGAAACCATCATTCCGGATAGCACCAGCCGCCAAATACCAATCACCTGGCTTCAGATCATTCTTATCTACACCTTTATAAATAATAACAGATGCAGCATCTCCCAGATTGATACCTGTCCTGTCTTCATCAAACGGACGGCATGGCTGGTCTGTAAGAGCCTTTAACGACTGGAATCCTGAAACAATAAACGGTGTGAGGACATCAATACCACACACAATCACATGGTCGTAATAGCCACCTTCTATAAACCGGGCCGCTGCAATCTGACCACAGGCTCCCGAAATGCAGGCATTTGATATGACAACAGGCTGGTTAGGATTCCCCAGATTCGCAGCTATCGCCTT
Source organism: Prevotella sp. (assembly GCA_016286575.1). Classification (GTDB taxonomy): domain Bacteria; phylum Bacteroidota; class Bacteroidia; order Bacteroidales; family Bacteroidaceae; genus Prevotella. Next base: position 4,046 of record JAEETB010000229.1, on the reverse strand, counting down.
GGCAGCCTCACCCAGCATCACCTGGTCTTCAGCTATATCATCAGGCCGATGACTTAACAAGTCAACATTTCCTTTTGTCGAAGATATAATCATCAAGGTCTTCTCAGAGGCCACATCAACGTCACATTGTGCTAATGCCTTACGAATAGACAGGATAGCCATCATTTCAAAGAATGTATAATGGCCCGATATTCCCTCGGCTTCGCATTCGGCCATGACATCATCATGATTTATCAATGCTGCCATAAAAGGATCGCCCACTCCCCACTCTTCACCATAACGGCAGAGGCAGGAACGGCCATTCTTGACAGCGCTATAATTATCTGATGTATGATAACCAAGCGGAGAGATGATATTATCGGCTATCAGCGTAGCTACTCTTTCAGCCATTTATTCTTCCAGTCTTCGTAAAAAGGAGGATTCATCCACATCAGCTCATAATTGAGATCCATGAAAACCTGAACGGATGTTGCCGTAGCCATGATTTCATGACTATCGGCATCGCGGATTTCGTATTCAAAGATGATTTTTGCAGCCTCTGTAAAACGATAAGTAATGGTTATCTCTGGCTGCATGCCATATCTCAATGGCTTCTTATACTGAATGGATAAGTCGACAATGGGAGCAAACACGTTATTCTCCTCAAAAACATCATACCCCAGTTCAAAAACACTGCCAAAATACTCTCTCGCGTCTTCGAAATATTTTGCATACGCACCATGCCATACGACTCGCATCGCATCGATCTCACTGAAACGTATCTTTATTTTGAATGTTGCAGAAAGTGTTTTCATTATTTCAATGATTGGGCTGCACCATATCTGCTGCTGCCATATCTGTCAAGGCGATCTTTATACGAGCCGTTGATATGACCTCATCATCTACTTTGACAGTTACACTGGCCAGTGTCAGATTAAAAATATCCTCTATGATACTCACATAAGTAGTCATCGTCTCATGGCACTTGGGGCGTCGTATAATCTCGCAATTGCGAATATCACCGATAAAACCGAGTTTCACCGATTCTTTCTGTTGCATATTAATACATCCCATTCTGGCAGCACATGATTGAGCGATGTTCTCAATAATACCTGTCGGTGCCAAAGTCATCTGATCCAGGAATATATTATCTTCCCGGACAACAAACTCTGTAACAGCGTCTGTCATATCACAACTCAGCACCCTATCCACCATGATAAAAGGAGAACGTTGCGGTATTAGATTGGTTATAGGAATATCTTTAAAATCCATAAGACAATTAAGCCAACTTTGACTCTATGTAATCATAGAACTGGGAAAGTGTCTTAACAGCTGTCATCTCCTGAGGCTTGATCTTGAAACCAAAATTCTTTTCTACAATGACTACAATATCCACATAGTCAAGGCTATCAATGCCCATATCTTCTTTTAACTTAGCCTCAGGAAAAATGTTTTCCTCGTCTATTTCAAGGTCATCAATCAGAAATGCCTTTACTTTCTCTTCAATCTCTTCTCTTGACATAATTTTTAATGTTTAATGTTAAATATTCAATTTTCAATATTCAATGTTCAATGGTCAATGTTTATTGTCCCCAAAAATCAAAGTAATTATACCATTGGGTTGGATATTGCTTGATAATCCGCTCCAACTCTTTTACATAATTCCTGGACAACTCATTGATTTGTTCTGTACGAGATGCATTCTTATCATAATGCAACGGAGTCACATATATCTTGTAACTTTTAGTTGATTTCTTCACAACATGGACTGCAATGGCGTCTACACCACGTATCGCAACCACCTGAAATGGTCCGAGAGGGAAATGGGCTTCCTTCCCAAGAAATGTTTGGGAAACATATTTCTGAGAGCCCCAGATACGGTCAGCAGGGATACTCACTGTCTCGCCATCTGATAATGCCCTGTTAATTTCAAACAAGTGACTCATATCTGATTTCATAGCGATCATATGAATATTAGCTCCCATAAAGAGCTTCTGCCTGTTATTCATGACCTCCTTCTTTTCTCCATCGTAGACCAATGCATTAAAAGGCTTTTTATCGGCTACAAGGGAGTAACCTGCTATTTCATAATTACCAATATGAGAACTCAATTGTACAAATCCTTCTGGCATATTGGCTAATCTCAGATAATTGTCATATCCTTCAAGCTCGACATCAAAACGTTTTCCGCCATACATGGCAAACTTATCTAAGACTGCCTGGGCAAATAAACAATGGTTTTTTAATGTCATATAGAAGGAGCTCCATTTGGTATATCCTAAACGTTCATGTAAAAAGCGATATGCATGCTTAAAACCAGGTCTGAACAAGCAAGGTGGAACAACAAAGATATAAGCTATGGCATAAAAGAAACGAATATCAACAGCTTGTAGCATCCTGATAAGACCACGATGCATAAAACTGGTGCCAAAGGTCGTTCCTTCCCACTGCTTATCCGTTAAGTTCTCTTTTTCCACCTTCAATTTTCAATCTTCAATTTTCACTACTAAAATCGAGTGTCCCTGTCCCAGGTGGTCATGAATCTGCTCTATTTCCAGACCTGCCTCACGGATACAAGCCTCCATATCCTCAGTGTTATACATCTTCGAGTTACCGTTAGCCATGGCGGTGAAATACAGACTCGTCATTGTCAGACAGAAGGCTGCCGGTTCGAAGCGCTGACGGTCCCACAAGGTCTCCATGATGTAGATGCGCGTATGCTCCGTCATCGCCTCCTTGGCACGTTTCAGGATGCCTACGATCTCCTCCATCGAGAAACAGTCGAGGAACTGACTCATCCAGATGGCGTCCAGTCCACCCTCACGTTTAGGGAAGAATGCCTGGGGATCGAGCAGGTTAATGCCATAACCGCTGATGCGCTCAGAGCCAGGTTTGTCCTTTACGTTCTCTTTCATCATACCGATCTGCTGGGGCAGGTCGAGGATGGTAACCTCCACCTCGTCGTTATAACCCACACACTGCAGAGCCCATTTGCCCGTATTACCACCCACATCGTACAGCGACTTGACGTTGTGCTCGTCGAAGATGATCTTCAGGGCCTCAGGGAAGGATGAGTCGCTGTAGAAATGATCGAAGCCAAACCAGCTCTTCTGCACCTGTGGGGGCAGACTTGACAAGCCTTCATACAAAGTTGGCCACGATCCAAAATGCCTCAGACCTTCGGGCTTGCCATTTTTCAACGCCTCCTCCAGATGGAACCATCCTTCATAGTTCACGTCGTGGTTGAAGTCTATATTGACACGAGTAGCCGGATCATTCAAGAGGAACCAGCCTGTCTTTGATAACGTATAACGGTCGGTGTCTGTATTGACCAGAATGGTGCCGATGCAGAGCGAAGCCTCCAACAGACATTTGACGGCATAGTCGGAGAGCCCTGTCTTTTCGCAGATCTCCTGACGTGTCAGTCCCTCGTCTGCATCACGCAGCATGTCGAGGATGCCCCATTTCACCATCAGTCTTGATGCCTGGAAGACCACTGGTCCCCAGGCAATGAACTCTGCCAGTCTTTGAGCTTCACGGGCTGAAAGACGTTCTTCTGTATATTTTTTCTTGAGTGCAGGTGATAAGTTCATAGTTTTCTCTTACTTCTTGATGTCCTCCAGCAGATCCTTGGCCAGACTCTTGTGGAACATCTTCATACGACGGGTAAAGTTAGGCACCTTGATGTCCATCGTTCTTGACGATGCGCCTCTGTAATCGATGAGATCAACCTTGCAGACGGTATTGCCACTGGCATCCTTGATGGTCAGGTCACCACTGATGATAATACCTCCGTCGCGCTTGCTCATGCTCCAATAGGCTGCACCTGAGTTACCGGTGCTGAACTTAGTGGCCTTGATGATGATACGATAGTCAGCCGGACCATCGTCGACCACCTTCAGGTTTTTCTTCTTCTCTTCGTTCCAACGCTTGGTGAAGTATTCCTTGGCGTCTGCCATGTGCTCATCCCAGTTGTTGAAAGCCTTAGGGTCTTCATCCTGCAGCCACTTCTTCAGGGTCCGCCCACTCTTCTCCTTGTCGGCAATCGTGGCATCCAGATAGTCAAA
>JAEETB010000228.1 GCA_016286575.1 Prevotella sp. | reverse complement strand
GGCTTACAATCATAAAATCATCACAATATGAGAAAACTTTTACTAGCAACATTACTCGTGAGTGCTCTCACAGCGGGGGCACAGGGATTCGTGACCCACAGGGCCAAGGTGGCCAAGCAGCAGGCGGAAATCAGTGCCAAAAGGGCTGCAACTCGTGGACAACTCGTAGCGCCGGGAATGCAACGCGGCTACTTCTTCGTGAACTGCGCAGCAGATGCTGATGCACAGCAGGTGGCCCGCGAACTGCAGACGGCTGGTGCAGCTGTCAGAATGGTCAGAGGCGACCTGATACTGCTCGACGCACCCTACTCGAAACTCGAGACGCTGGCCAGCGTGAAGGGCGTGCAGAAAATCGACATCAGCCCGAAAGTCAGTATGAAGACCGACGCGACCCGCAAGGCGACACAGGCTGATCTGGTGAACGACGGAACAGGCGACAAGCTGCCCCAGGCCTATACGGGCAAGGGCGTCATCGTGGGTATCATCGACGGTGGATTCGACTTTACGCATCCGATATTCAAGGATAAGGACGGCAACCTGCGCATCAAGGGCGTCTATGAGGCCGGTAACTACGAATTTGGCGGCGACAGCGTGAGAATCGGCGAATGGACACTGACCGGATCGGCCTACAGCAAAACTGAAGACATCCTCGACACACTGAAGGTAAAAGACACTAACGGATCGCACGGAACGCACTGCATCAGCATCGCTGCAGGCAGCATCAGCGACGTGAAAGGACTTACCAAGCAGCCGCTCGGCGGTATCGCTCCTGAAGCTGACATCCTGATCTGTCCGGTTACTGCCACCGAAGGATTCTTGGCTGATATGAGCAATCAGCAAACCGACGCATATGCCTACTTGGTTGGTCAGAGCCTTGAGTACATGACAGATCAGGCCATCAAGATGAAGAAGCCGCTCGTGGTAAGCTTCAGCATGAACTCGCACGACGGATGGCATGACGGCACCAGCAACATGGCGAGAATGCTGGGTACATACGTGAAGGACTTAAGGCTGCCGCTGATGCTCTGCGCTAGTAACGAGGGAGGCGATAGGAACTACCTCCACTTGAAAAGTGCAGCCAAGGATACCATCAGCGTTCTCGCCAGCGGCGTACCAGACGGCTATGTATGGGGAGGTATGAAGACCCCGAAGAATGTAAAGATGCAGATTGCCATTGTCAGCATGATCGACGGATATAAGTACTACCAGATGCCACTCACATTCAACTCCGACCCCGACGAGGGCAAGTATGGCCAAGGCACTTACTTCTATGCCGGAGAGAATGCCGACAACAGTCATCTGGAAGGACCAGAGTTGAAAGCCGTCGAAGAGATGCTGAAATACATCGAGAAAGGCAGCCCCCAGATATGGTGCTATCAGAATCAGGCGAACGACAAGGACAACAAGCCTTATACCTATAATGAGGTGTATATTAGTATGTCCGGACTGGAGTTTAAGCCTCAGACTAACGACAGGGGCGAGGAAAAACGGGACGATTATCTCGGATTCAAACTCAACCTGATTCCCGACGAGGCTACTGAGCTGCACTGCTGGGGTGATCTGGGCGTTTCCCTGGTAGGACAGGACAATGATGGAAAATATCTGAATGGCGACGGCAGCGTATCAATAGGCGATTGGAACACCTCGGGCGAGCCTGTATCCATTGGTGCTTATGCTGCCAACAATCTGATGAAGACCATCGACGACAAGGAGCCTACTGAGCTAGAAGCATTCCCCGTTGGAGATTTCGCCTATTTCAGCAGCTACGGCACCGACCTGGCAGGGCACAAGCACCCCGATGTATGCTCACCAGGCGTCGCGGTGGTGGCTGCAGGTAACAGCTTTGACCCTGAAATAGATATTGATCCTCTGTATGAGAAAAAGGGATATGCCAACCAGTTCACAGGACAGAAGGGCGATCGCGACTATTCGTATGTCTATATGAGCGGCACCTCGATGGCTACACCTGCCGCTGCTGGTGTCGTGGCCCTGTGGTTGCAGGCTGCTATGGACAAGGGGAAGACGCTGACTTCTGCTGACATCAAGGACATCATCAAGCACTCGGCAGACAAAGACGAGTTTACGGAGAAAAGTCCCGAACGATTCGGCGAAGGCAAGATCAATGCCTATAAGGGTCTGCTCTACGTGCTGGGTATCGACACGAGCATCCCCACGCTGAGCAAGGAGCAGCCGAAGGACGTGAACTTCCGCGTGAGCGGTGACATCGTGTACACTGACGGTGCTGAGGACGGCATTGAGGTTACGGTCTACAACCTCCAGGGTGTAGCCGTCAGACAGACGACAGTGCAGGGGGGCGCCATCAGTCTCGAAGGACTGCAGAAGGGTGTCTATGCCGTGCAACTGGGTAAACTGGGATCAACACTGATCCGTAAGTAAAAAGTATGAATTTAATCAAAAACTAGAATATGAGAAGACTTCTACTTGCAACATTACTCATGAGTGCTCTCACGGCGGGGGCACAGGGATTCGTGACCCACAGGGCCAAAATGGCCAAGCAACAGTCGGAGATCAGCGCCAAGAAGGCTGCGACGCGTGGACAATACGTAGCGCCAGAACGGCAGCGAGGCTACTTCTTCGTGAACTGCCAACAGGGCGCTGATGCCCAGCAGGTGGCCAGACAGCTGAAGGCCAACGGCGCGGAGGTGAGAGTGGTGAAGGGCGACCTGATACTGCTCGATGCGCCCTACTCAAGACTCGAGGCACTGGCCAACACCAAGGGTGTAGCGAAAATAGACGTCGGCCCCAAGGTGGGCAGAAGGACGGACATCAGCCGTAAGGTGACGCAGGCTGGCGACGTGATCGACGGCACAGGCGAGAAGCTGCCGCAGGCCTATACGGGCAAGGGCGTCATCATAGGTGTCCTCGATGACGGATTCGACGCTACCCACCCCATGTTTAAGGACAAGGACGGCAATCTGCGCATCAAGGCCGTGTATGAGCCTGGTAACAGCCAATTTGGAGGCGACAGCGTGAGAATCGGCGAATGGACGCTGACGGGCTCGGTGTACACCAAGGCTGAAGACATTCTCGACACCACAAAGGTGAAAAGTACTGCGGGATCGCATGGCACCCACTGCGTCGCCATCGCAGCGGGCAGCACCAGCGACGTGAAGGCACCCTCAGGACAATACCTCGGCGGTATGGCCCCTGAGGCCGACATCATACTCTGCCGCGCAGGTGGAGACTATGACTATTTCAAATGGGCTCAGGACAACGGTCAGGACGGTAACACATACCTGATCGGAGAGAGCATGGAATACCTGGCATATGAGGCCAACAAGCAGCAGAAACCACTCGTGGTGAGCTTCAGTATGAACTCGCACGACGGATGGCACGACGGCACCAGCAACATGGCATACCTGATTGGCCAGGAGGCGAAGGAAGGAAATCTGCCCATCATCCTCTGCGCCAGCAACGAGGGTGGCGAGCGTATGTACCTCAACATGAAGAGCGCTGCCAAGGACACCATCAGCGTGCTCTCGTATGCCAATGACGGCGCCTATGTTTGGGGCGGTATGAAAACCACGAAGAACGTGAAGATGGAGATTGCCATTTGCAGCCTGCAAGATGGGCATGTCTACTACAGAATGCCTATCCATTATAACTCAGATCCCAATAAAGCCTATGACCCGAAAAAGAACAATTGGGGGCAGGGACTCTCCTTCGAAGCAGGCGAGGACGCTGACAACAGCGACTTTGAAGGCAAGGAACTGGAAGGCTTGAATGGGCTGCTGGAGTATATCGAGGATGGAATAGTGGATCTTTGGTGCTACCAGAACGTGGCACTCGACAAGGACCGCAAGGAGTATACCTACACTGAGGTTTGGGAGAGTTTTAACGACGGATTCGCTTGGAAGACCGTCAAGAACGACCGAGGCGAGAAGGTGCAAGACGACGTGCTCGGATTCAAGATCAACCTGATCCCTGACGAGGAAATAGAACTCCATTGCTGGGGTGACATGGGTGTTCAACTGTGGGGACAGGGTAACGACCTGAAGTACATCAATGGCAGCGGCAGCGTATCCATCGGCGACTGGAACACCTCAGGAGAGCCTGTATCCATCGGTGCATGGGCGGCTAACAACGAGTATAAGGTGGCATCCCAAAAGGAGGCCACTAAGAAGGAGAATGTCATCGTGGGTGACATCGCCTCCTTCAGCAGCTATGGTACTGACCTGGCTGGACATAAGCACCCCAACGGATGTACACCTGGCGTCTTTGTGCTGGCTGCTGGTAACAGCTTCGATCCAGAGAATAAGGCAGAGGACAATTTCGTCTATGAGTGGAAGGGCTACAAGAACCAGTTCACAGGACAAACCAGTGAGCGCGACTACCCGTTTGTGTATATGAGCGGCACCTCGATGGCGACGCCTACTGCTGCCGGCATCGTGGCCCTCTGGGCACAGGCTGCTGCAGAAAAGGGGCAGAGCCTGACCTGTAAGGACATCAAGGACATCATCAAGCACGCCTGCGACACGGATGAGTATACCGAGGCGAAACCTGAGCGATTCGGCGATGGTAAGATCAATGCCTATAAGGGTCTGCTCTACGTGTTGGGCATCGACACCAAGATTCCGACACTGAGCAAGGATCAGCCTAAGGACGTGAACTTCCGCGTGGCTGGTGACATCGTGTACACTGACGGTGCTGAGGATGGTATCGAGGCCACAATCTACAACCTCCAGGGCGTGGCCGTCAGACAGACGACAGTGCAGGGGGGCGCCATCAGTCTCGAAGGACTGCAGAAAGGCGTCTACGCCGTGCAACTGGGTAAACTGGGATCAACACTGATCCGTAAGTAAAAGAGAAGCAAAAGAGAAGCCCCGCTCAATCGAGCGGGGCTTACTTTTTACTTCTTGACATTCTTGACATCCTTATAGAGTGCGTACTTAGTCTTGCGCATTTTCTTGATGATGCCACGCTCATCGGTCTCGAACTCCTGTTCGGTATAGATTACCTCATTGTTGCGGACGAAGGTGAAGATGATGCCGCCCTTATAGATGGAGGAGTCCTGCTGGATGGACATGCCAATGAGATCAAACTCGGGATAGG
>JAEETB010000227.1 GCA_016286575.1 Prevotella sp. | reverse complement strand
TCGCAGGGCACTATAAAGGTATCGACCAGCGTGTGCGTGATCATCTGATTACAAAGGAAATCTCTATTGGCGACTTCGTGCTGACTGGTGGTGAACTGGTGGCTGCGATGATTGCTGATGCCATCGTGCGTGTGGTGCCTGGGGTGATCGGAGACGAGCAGAGTGCGTTGTCAGACTGTTTCCAGGATGATATCCTCGCAGCGCCTATCTACACCCGTCCGGCTGACTATAAGGGTTGGAAGGTGCCCGAGATACTGCTCTCAGGCAACGAGGCGAAGATCCGTGAGTGGGAATTCGAACAGGCGATGGAGCGCACCAAGCGCCTACGTCCAGACCTGCTCGATAAAGAATAATAACCATTTCAGATGGTCCTATATTAGTCGTCTTAACACAAATTAACGCAGAAAATTCGAATAAATAGAAGTATTATACGTATATTTGCCACCAATTAGTAAAGCGTAAGCTTTTGAAAATTATTATTAAACTTAAAAATTTGAAGATTATGGCTAAGAATGACAATCCATTTGCAATCAGAAAATCACCTGTTGATCTTATTACCGCTCAGGCACTGACCCTCGACGACTATGTGCAGAGAACTTTAGATGATGGAGATCGTGTAAGTTATTGTACAACATCGAATAAGAACTAAGTATATTTATATAGTCAGGAACAACGAATTCTATATCTGAAGAAGGAATAGCGAAGATCAACACCATATCTAAGTTGGTGTTAAGGAAAAGAGGCGATTCGGCGGTGGAGTTTTACAATGCCGCGGGTCGTCTTTATGTGCTTCATTTTATTGAGGTGGCGGAGATGGGCAGTCATCGCGTGCTCTACTTTCTGCTCAGGCTTGTCGACGGGAAACGTGGCGGTGCGCCTGACAAGGAGGTGGGGCGGATGATCGTGGCGGTGATTACGCAATATCTGGAAGAACATCCTGACGACCTGGTATGCTATTGCCATTCCGACAATTCGCTGACGAACGCGATTGACAGGATCTTCCACCTGTGGGCACGTTCCAATCAGGATGTGTTGGATGGCAAGATATCTTTCTTCGACGGTGCTGGGCATCATGCCAAAGGGCATGGGTTGCATTTCATGGTGATACACCATCTGCAGTGTAAGGATATCGCCGAATTGAAGGCCTACATCCTGGAAAACAGCGATGCGTTTGCCACCAGTGTCAGAGAGCAGATCATTTTTCTTCATACTATAGAAGAAAAAATGCACGAATCCGACGATGCGGTATGTTAAGCTACATAACGACAGGTTGCAGGCTCCTCTGACCGAGGACTTGAAGGTTTGTCTGGTGTTAGGTGCCAAACTGCGTCCCGACAATTCGCTGTCGCCTATCCTGCAGCTGCGGGTGAGGCTGGTGAGCATTCTTGCCAAAGCCTATCCTGACTGGATTTTCTACATCTCAGGTTGCCGTTCCGACACTACCGTCATCTACCGCACGCTGGTAGAAGAATACCATATTCCTGAAGAACGCTTTGTTATCGACTTCTGTGGCTATAACACTTTCCGCTCGATATGGGATATGGATCTGTTTTTCAAGCAAACCCGCTTCTACATCCTGACCAGCAGTTTCCACATCGCCCGTTCGCTGCGCATTGCCCGATGGCTAGGTTATGATGTGTGGGGCATTGACATCAGCGACTATGAGAAGGTGAAGACCAACCCCTACTTCTGGCGCGAACAGTTGGCAGCCCTGCGCTCGCTGTGGTTAGTGTTCTGCATCAGGACGCCCCTCGGCCGTATCTCAACATATTTTTTCCATAACAGACTACTCCGCCGCCTACGACGCAACGAGAAGCAGTTTGACGTGCAAAACGAGCAGATACTGCAGCGTGCGATGAGCAATGTTGATGAGTCGATGCCGCTGACGGAATATTTCTTCCGACAACTGATGGATGGCGGCATCTGTACCGAGTTTACACAGCCAATGGAGGAAGAGCACCTGATGGTGAGTCTGAGCCAGGTTGACTGTACCACCGTGATCGAGGATGTGTTGGCGTTGGCGTTATGCTACAGAGACAGACACACCACGCTGGCCGACCTGAAGGACTACTACCGGCGCATGCACTATCAGGACGGTGTGATCTCGTTTGCCACCCGCAACCATTACTTCACCTGGATCATGCAGTCGGCCATCAAAGAGGGATTCATGGAGCGTATCAGCCCTGACGAGCCCGTCTTTCCATTTACGGGGGTAATGGACCTGCAACCGAGCTATATGACCAGAAACAAGTATCTGTTCCGCCCCCAGATGGATGACGAAAACAACTACAAGGCCATCGCCCTTCGCCAGCAGCAGGGTGTGCACTTTACCTATATCCCCCGTGAACTGCTGGACATGCCGCAGGATTCGGAGTTGGGCGTGATTCACGATGGCGACATCCTGGCTGTGGCGTGTGATCAGCATACCTGGGCAAGAGGCGTGGAGATCAAACACCTGCTGATAGCCAAGTGGATTGATGACAAGCTACACTTCTATCATGCCAGCGGAAGTGGATTGGGTCTTTCAAATATGGATGCCTACACTTATATGAAGGATAAGTTCACGATGATAGGTGTGGCAGTTTATAGATTTAAATATGTTGATGCAGCATAATGAATATGTATTGAAGAACATGTTCGGGTCGTTCTTCCTGGCGACCGTCATGTCGGCCCTGATGAGACAGTTGGGTGGTTTCACCGACTCCATTGTAGTGACTCATCTGGTGTCGCCCGATGCACTGTCAGTTGTCCGTATCTGGCAGCCCTTTGCGAGCTGTATGTTTATCATCATCGGTATGATGAGTGCTGGCGCCAGTTTCCTGAGCGCACGAGGCATTGGTGCCCAGAACTACGACAAGGTAAACCGGGTATTCAATAATCACCTGTACTATGTTTTCTTCTCCACGCTGTTGGTCATCTGCCTCATATTGCCTTTCCTCGACATAGTGGCTGACGTGATTACCAGCGATGAGCGGTTGCTGCCCATGTTGAAGCCCTATATTCATGCCGACATGTTCGCCATCTTCATAGCAGCCGTCTGCGGTGTGCCCATCTCCTACGTCATCACCAACGGCAGTCCGCGCCTCATCACCCGACGTATCATCATCTCTCAGATACTCAATGTCATTTTCGACCTGCTGCTTTGTGGCGTATTGGATATGGGTATGGTGGGTGCCTCGTATGCTTCAGGACTCAGCAATCTGCTTGCTTTCACCTCACTGGTAGGCTATATGCGCAAGAACAGCAAGATATTCCGTCTCAGACGCCCGGAGAAAATCTGTAGCATCAAGCAATATCGTGAATGCTTTTCTATCGGGCTCCCCATGCTGATATCTGCCTTGTTAGCACCAGCTCTGGCCTTCACCATGAACTCGCTGGTCATCGGGAAACTCGGTGCCGACGGTATGTATTTCTTTACCATCTATTTCCAGATCAATGGTATCTGTATGCTAGCATTGTCCGGTTCGAATACAGCCATTACCAATATCGGCGGCATCCTGTTGGGCGAAGAAGACTACGACAGCTTCCGCATACTCACGCGACGCATCTTCCGCATGTTGATACTGGTGATGGTGACGGTGAGCTTGCTGATATTCCTCTTCCCCGACATGATTGCAAGAATCTATGGAGCCGACGATAGTCTGATAGCACAGTGCTATACGCCGTTCCGTCTGATGAGCATCGCCTTTCTGCCCAATGCCATATCAGAGACACTGAGTGTGCTTTACTTCGTACAGGGACATCAGAAGCTCTGCCGATGGATAGAGATCGTGACCAACGTGGGAGCCATCGGCATTATTGTCGTCATGGCCCTCTATACCCCTAAGCTCATCTGGTATATCCTGCCCGTCACCTCTTGGCTCCTGTTATTGGTAATGGTGGCAATGGCGTATGTGGTGCATCGCAAGAATCAGCTTTATGCCTGGCCTACGCTAGAGAATACAGTGCCGTCGAACCCTGCCGTCACTTTCTCCGTGCCCTATACCACCGAGGGAGTCGAAGCGTTCCTGACCCAGGTGCATCCCTTTGTAGAGGCATGCGAGCTGCCTGACGGTTTTGCTGTGGATATAGCGCTGGAGGAACTACTCTATGAGATTGTGGAAACGCATGAAGCCTCGAAAGATAATGAGACCTTCGATGTGCGTATCATCGACAAGGAGAAGGAATTAACGGTAGTGGTGAAAAGTAAGGGTCCCCTGCGAAATCCAATTTATAAATATACTGATGAGGAATTAACGGATATGGATGAGAACAACCTACGACGGGCCATCCTGTCGCGCTTGTGCAAGAATATCAACCACAAGTACATGAACGGTATCAACTGCATCTATCTGAATTATAGCCGAAACGAAGCATGACTCATAAAACAAACACCCCGCCGAGTGGCGGGGTGAATTGTTTATTTGTTAGCGAAACGCTCAGCTTGCTGGCGGATGAGTTCGGCATCGTTGAAGTAGTCGATGCGCATAGCCTTACGAACCTCATCCATCGTCTGGGCACCAACCTCGCGGGCTTGTTCCGTACCCTTCTTAAGAATATTGTAAATCTCAGGAATATCCTTCTCGAACTCAGCACGACGCTGGCGCATGGGCTCGAGGAACTTATTAAGCACCTGATTCAGGAATTTCTTACACTTCATATCACCGAGGCCACCACGACGGTAGTGATCCTTCAGTTCGTCAAGGTTCTGATACTCTGGCCAGAACTCCTTGAAGTCCTCATCACATGAGAAGGCATCGAGATAAGTAAATACTGCATTGCCTTCTACATGACCAGGATCATTGAGGTTGACATGCTCAGGATCGGTGTACATCGAGCGTACCTTCTGCCAAACGTCATCAGCCGAATCGGAGAGGTAGATGCAGTTGCCCAGCGACTTCGACATCTTCTCCTTACCATCAGTACCTGGCAGGCGACGAGCCGTCAGGTTCTCTGGCAACAGAATATTAGGCTCTACCAATACTGGGGCATAAACCTGATTAAAGCGACGAGCCAGTTCACGAGTTACCTCGAGCATGGGTTCCTGATCCTCACCTGCAGGAACAGTAGTTGCCTTAAACAAGGTGATGTCTGCAGCCTGAGAAACAGGAT
>JAEETB010000226.1 GCA_016286575.1 Prevotella sp. | reverse complement strand
GACCAGACGGCATCTGCCATGACGGGGATGCAGTGCGACTTTGTTCAGACCAAGCGAATGAAGTTGCTCAGTAAAGAGATGCAGTCAAAGGGCGTCATGTATTTCAAGCGTCCCAACAAACTGCGCTGGCAATATACTGCTCCCTATGATTACACATTTATCCTGAATGGTGATAAGGTACAGATTAAATCGTCGAAATCAACCAAGAATATTGATGTTCAGGGGAATAAGATGTTCCGACAGATAACGAATATCATTCTCAATAGCGTAACAGGTGGTAGTCTGAAGAGTTCTTCCGACTTTACTGTCGAGGTATATAAGAAAGATAATACCTACTTTGCCAAGTTGTTTCCCAAGAAGAAAGAATTAAAGCAATTGTATCAGGTTATAGAGATCTATTTTGATTCAGCCCTGACAATGGTCAATAGTGTCAGAATGGTAGAAAAGACGGGTGACGAAACTCGGGTAAATCTCATCAATACAAAGCTGAATATTACTGTCGATGATAAGATGTTTGCCGTTAATTAGTCTGTTACTGCTCTTATCACAGACGCCATGCCTGTCAAAGGATTTTTGCCAGGATGAAGTTATGATGGCAGATTCGACGGTGACCTATGAATATCAGCTGACAATGCAGGTCAGAGGACATGAAATCACAGGTATCTGCATGATGAGCCAATCAGCTGATCATGGCATCATGGGAACGGTTATCAGTGAATTTGGCATGAAAGCCTTCGACTTCATATACGACAACGGGAAGGTTCAGTTATTGAATATCGTGGCATTTCTTGATAAGTGGTATATCCGTAAGGTACTTAAAAAGGACCTCGCCTTTATATTATCGCAGATGGATGAATGTGGAATGTGGAATGTGGAATGTGGAATGAGAAATGTGGAAAAGAAACCCAGAAAGATACTATTTAAACCGAATGGCGAAGTAGAAGTCATCAATAGCCGGTATAAGATATATTATTCATTCACTCCAATGATAAGCAACCCATGAAGTTAATCAATGAGTTATATGATATCATAGGTAAAGATGGTGGTGACGGGCAGTTGACGTACCAAGTCAAGTTCAGGCCTGACTGCTTTATATACCAATCCCATTTCCCTGGCAATCCGATAACCCCAGGAGTATGTCTGATTCAGATAGCAACAGAGATACTGGAATCAGAATATCATCATACCTACGACTTAAGGCTGGTTAAGAGCATTAAATTTAAGAAAATCGTCAAGCCTGATGAAGAGTTGTCGTTCGTCTTTACTGATATGACTGATGATAATGATCTCTTCAAGGTTAATGTCAGTGTTGAAAACGAGGAGGCTCAATTTGCAAAAATGTCCCTTCAGTTTAAGGTTCTATAAGGATGGAGAAGATTTGCGTTATTATTCCAACGTACAATAATGCAACGACTATCAGGCGCGTGATTGAAGACGTTGAGAAGTACTGCAGTTCTATCATTGTCGTCAATGATGGAAGTACGGACGATACCGCAGCTATACTTCAGTCAATCCCTTCGCCCATCGAGGTTGTCTCTTATCCGGATAACAGAGGAAAGGGCTATGCGCTGGTAACAGGTTTCAAGAAAGCCAAAGCGCTGGGATATACTCATGCCATCACCATCGATGCAGATGGTCAGCATTTTGCTGATGATATTCCATGCTTTATAGAAGGCTTGAAACATAATCCGGAGGGCTTTATTGTCGGATGCCGGAACCTGACTGAGGAAAATATGCCTCGGCAGAATACCTTCGCGAATCGTTTCTCAAATTTCTGGTTCCGTCTGCAGACAGGTATCAATCTGCCTGACACTCAAAGCGGTTACAGGCTATACACCCTTTCTTCATTGAAAGGCCTGAATCTGATAACCTCCAGATACGAATCCGAATTAGAGCTTTTGGTATATGCCGCATGGGCAGGTGTCGATATTACATCGGTGAATGTCAAGGTGTATTATCCACCCGCAGAAGAGCGGGTGAGCCATTTCCGTCCTATTTATGATTTCTTCAGGATAAGTGTCTTGAACACGGTCTTATGTCTGGGCGCTCTTCTATATGGGGCCAGACAGTGGGCATATACGATCTTTTCATTCTGCTTCTTCCTGGTTGCGGCGTTATACCTGACAGTATTAGGGTTTGTACTGTTGACTCTGGGAGGAAAAACGGCGAAGCATAAGGAGACATATCATCGGATATTACAACGGGTGGCGAAGTTTGTGATTCATCATGTCCCTGGAACTACCTATTCCTATGTGAATGATTCCCATGAATCATTTGCCACGCCTGCCATGATTGTCAGTAACCACCAGTCGCATCTTGATCTGATGGGTGTGATGATGATGACGCCCAAACTGATTATCCTGACAAAGAACTGGGTATGGCACAATCCTTTCTATGGTATCATCATCCGTTATGCAGACTTCTTCCCCATGACGGATACGGAGCAGATGATGGATGATCTTTCATTGAAAATCAAGGAGGGTTACTCAGTCGTGATATTCCCAGAGGGGACGCGCTCTGCTACTTGCAGGATCCAGCGTTTTCACCGAGGGGCTTTCTATCTGGCGGAGAAGCTGAATCTGGATATTATTCCTGTATTTATCAAGGGGTTTGGCAAAGTTCTCCCTAAGACTTCTTTTCATCTGCATCCCGGACACATGTCCCTGGAGGTCTGGCCACGAATGAAGCGCCAGGATATTGCCGGGACTGATTATAGGGTTCTGACAAAGAAGATCCACCAAATGTATATCGACAGAATGCCATGAAGAAGTGTGTCATCATAGGTAGTGGTCTTGGGGGGCTGTCGTGCGGTTGTATCCTTGCGAAGAACGGATATGAAGTGACTGTCCTCGAAAAAGACAGGCAGATAGGTGGATGTCTTCAGTGCTTCCATCGGGGTGACACCGTTTTTGATACTGGTATGCACTATATAGGAAGTGCAGAGCCCGGACAAGTGCTGCATACGATTTACCATTATTTGGGAATCGACTCGGATATCCGTCTTTCGAGGCTTGATCCGATGGGATATGATGTGATCTCCTACGGAGGCGATCATTACCGGTTTGCGAACGGAAAGGAGAATTTCATCGATGCTTTATCAGCACAATTCCCCAAAAGCCGTGATGAGCTCAACAAGTATTATGACCTGATTAAGACTGTCGCCTCCTCTTGGGAAATCCATTCTCTCAGAAGAGATGTTGATCTGAATGTTAATGCAGAGTTCCAGATGCGGAGCGTTAATGAGGTCGTCGATAGCATCATCAGCGATCCTGTTCTCAGGCAGGTACTTGTGGGTATCCAACCGCTCTATGCAGGTATCAAGGATCATACGCCATTTTCAACCCATGCTTTGATCTATGATTTCTACAACCAGAGTGCATACAGAATCGTCGGAGGTAGTAGTTTGGTGGCTGATTCACTGGCCAACTCTATCCGGAGGATGGGAGGGCAGGTATTGGTGAAGAAGAAGGCCACCAAGATCGAATGTGATCATAAAAAGGCTACAGCTGTGCTGACAGATACTGGTGAACGATTCCCTGCAGACTTGGTTATCAGTGCCATACATCCTGCATTGACAGTGCAGCTCATTGACAGCCATCTGATAAGACCCTCATATCGTGAGAGGGTCCTGAATGTCCCCAATTCCATCTCTGCATTTACTGTCTATCTTAAATTCCGCGAGAACAGCGTGCCGTATATGGATAAGAATTTGTATATCTACCGAGGAGACTCTATTTGGGGGTGTGAGAAGTATGACGACACATCATGGCCCAAGTTCATCCTGTATATGCATTTCTGCCATGAGGATAATCCCGTATTTGCCCGTAGCGGCGAGATCCTGACCTATATGAACTTCAGTGATGTCCAGCAATGGTGTGGAACGCATATCGGACAGCGAGGTGAAAGCTACGAGATGTTTAAGAAAAGGAAGGCTGAAGAGGCTATTGACGTGCTGGAGAAAGAGATACCAGGCATCAGGGACCATATTGAGGAATACTATACATCGTCGCCCTTGACTTATCAGGATTATACGGGTATTCCTGACGGGGCGATGTACGGGATTTCAAAGGATGTGCAGAGTATTGTCTCAGGAAGTGTGACGAGCAGGACCAAAATCCCGAATCTGCTCTTGTCGGGGCAGTGTATCACGCTGCATGGCATGCTGGGCGTGCTGGCAGGCAGTCTGGCTACATGTTCAGAGGTCCTGACGATCGATGAGATTTTCCGTCAATTGAAGCATGCAGAGTAAGGAACTGAAAACGGTGGTGTTTTACTACACGCAGAGCGGACAGGCACTCAGCGTGGCCAGAAGTATCTGCGAGCCGATGGAGAAGGCGGGAGCTTGCATCGTTTATAAGGAGATCATCCCTGTGCAACAATATCCGTATCCGTGGAGTAAATATGAGTTCTTTGATTCTTTTCCTGAGACCCGCCTGGGGATGCCACCATCCGGGATTCATCAGATAGACTTGACGGACGCGGACGATGTAGATCTGGTCATCATTGTGGGACAGTCTTGGTTCTTGTCACCATCGCTGCCTCTTCAGTCCTTTTTCGAGGATACTGAGGTCAGGCGTTATCTGAAGAGCAGGAATGTGGTGCTTGTCAATGCCTGTCGCAATATGTGGCTCATGACTGGTCGTAAGGTCAAGGCCTATCTGTGCGACATACAGGCCCATCTGGTGGGACATATTGTCCTTCAGGACAGACATCCCAATCTGGTGAGTGCACTGACAATCGTGAGGTGGCTCATGTATGGGAAAAAAGACCATTTGTTCTTGTTACCCAGTGCAGGGATTTCGGATGCTGATATCTCAGACTGTTCTAAATTCGGCGGGATTATTCTTGACGGAATCAGCGATGGCGGCTTCAGCCAGTTACAAGACAGGCTGCTGGCATCAGGAGCCATCGACTACAAGCCTTCTATCCTGTTTCTTGAGAAAGCGGGACATCGCATGTTTGGATTCTGGGCAAAGTTTATTCGTCGGAAAGGTGGCTTCAGAGACAAGAGAAGGAGGCTTAGGGTAGAATGTTTCTTCTATTATCTGCTTTTTGTCCTTTTCCTCATATCCCCTTTGGGACAGTTGTTCTTTTATCTGACTTATCCCCTTCACAGAGTTCGGCAGCATCAAT
>JAEETB010000225.1 GCA_016286575.1 Prevotella sp. | reverse complement strand
CCTGCTACCATCGAGAGCGGCGACGTAAAGGTAACTATCCTCGAGAGTGACCTCCGTGCCTATCCAGGTATGTTCGTCAAGGCTGACGGCTTACATCTGAGAGCCGCCTTCGCAAAATATCCAAAACGGATGGATTACTACAAATGGCGAGGCATGAGCTACGTAGCCGAAACCGATGACTATATCGCCAAATCCAAAGGCCCAAGAACCTATCCTTGGCGCGTGATGGCCATCACGGAACAGGATACCGAAATGCCAGTGAACAATCTCGTTTATGCCCTCGCCACACCCAATCAGATAGGCAGTACAGACTGGATCAAACCTGGAAAAGTAGCTTGGGACTGGTGGAACGACTGGAATCTGAAGGGTGTCGATTTCGAGGCTGGCATCAACACGCGTACCTATCAATACTATATCGACTTCGCAGCTAAGAACCATATCCCCTATGTAGTACTCGACGAAGGCTGGTATGACTCATCAAAAGGTGACATCATGAACCCCATCCCTGCCATCGACCTACAAGGACTGATCGACTACGGCAGGGAGAAAGGTGTCAGCATCGCGCTATGGACCGTATTCAATGTGCTCGACGAACACCTGACTGAAGCCTGCGAGAAATACGCCAAGATGGGTGTCAAGGGTTGGAAAGTGGATTTCATGGACCGTAACGACCAGACGGCTGTGGAAATGGCAGAGCGACTCGCCAAGACTTGTGCCCAGTACCAGCTCTTCCTCGACTATCACGGCTTCTACGCACCTACTGGTATGAGCCGCACCTATCCGAACATCCTCAACTACGAGGGCGTATTCGGTATGGAAGAGGCTCGTTGGGCAAAGAAAGAGACGGATATGCCACGCTACGATGTCACCTTCCCCTTCATCCGCATGATGGCCGGACAGGTGGACTTCACGCCTGGTGCTATGCGTAATGGCACGAAAGAAAATTGGGTAGAATGCTATCAGAATCCAGTATCGATGGGCACCCGTTGCCACCAATTGGCATGCTACATTGTCCACGACTCACCTTTCACCATGCTCTGCGATACGCCCACCAACTATGAGCGCGAACAGCCCTGCGTGGATATCATCACCAGTCTCCCCGACACATTCGACGAAACAAAGATAATACAAGGTAAGTTAGGTAGTTATATTATTGTAGCCCGCCGGAACGGTAGCGACTGGTATCTGGGCGGACAGACGAACTGGGATGGACGGGATGTCGAACTCTCTCTCGACATCCTTCCCCCAGGCACGTACCAAGCTACCATCGTCAGCGACGGCATCAACGCCAACCACAACGCTGAAGACTACCGCATCGAGCAAAAGACACTGACAGCCAACGACCAACTGAGCCTCAAGATGGCCAATGGCGGTGGCTTCCTGATAAAACTGATCAAGCAGCAATAAGATATGAAGAGACGATTAGCGATAGCAGTCATAGTTGGCTGGGGACTTCTGGCGAGTGCCCAACCAATGGTCTATAATGCTTCTTCGGCGGGAAATCCCTTTATCCCAGGCTATTTCGCCGACCCTACCATCAGAAAGTTTGGCGATACCTATTATCTCTATGCCACTACCGATGGCACGGGTAATGGCTATGGCCCGGCTCAGGTCTGGGTGAGCAAGGACTTCCAGAACTGGAAGAACACCGTGATGAACTGGCCCACTACAGAGGTGGTTTGGGCGCCCGATGTGGTACAGCAGCCCAACGGCTCTTTCCGTTACTACTACTGTGAGCCATGCAATATTAATATTGGTGAGAGCACATCTCCCATCGGTCCTTGGGAAAATATCCTTGGTAAGGAAGATGCCGTGATGGTGCCCGACCGTTATGTACACAATGTCATCACACTCGATCCCCAACTATTTCGTGATGACGACGGATCGGAGTATCTGTATTTTACCACCTGGGGCATCTATAAAGGCTTTGGTTGTGGAGTTGCGAAATTGAATTCTGGTTATTTAAATCATAGGGACATGAATCAAGATGCTCGTCATTGGAACGAGAATGCACCATTTCCTATTGCTGCAGATGAATTCTTCTCCGAAAAACGACTCATTCCTAATACGGAGTTGAAAGATATCTTCGAGGCTCCGTATGTCTTCAAACATCATGGCGTTTATTATTTCACCTATTCATCTGGTTCCTGTCATGATCATACCTATCGAGTACAATATGCCACTTCGACTGTTGGACCCATGGGACCATTTGAATACAAAGGCTGCATCCTTGAGACCAATGCAGATCAGACGGTTCATGGTCCAGGCCATCACTCGATTTTTGAGAAGGATGGGAAATATTATATCGTTTACCATCGCCACAATCTGCCACGAAGCGTGCATGGTTTCAATCGTCAGGTTTGTATAGACGAGATGAAGTTCGACAGCAATGGAAATATACTGCCAGTCGTACCTACCCACGATGCCCAGGGCGTTGACCTCTTCAAGACTCACACTTCAAAAAACCTCGCCTTGAATGCCAAGGTGACGGCATCTTCCTATTACGACGACTGGTTCCGCCCAGAGTATGCCGTTGATGATAACAATGCTACGCTATGGAAGGCTCGCAACTCCAATTGGGGGCGAGGCAGTCACCAAGACGAATGGTTACAAATAGACCTTGGCAAACCCATGAAGTTCAATGAGGTATGGACGCAGTTCGAATACACCACTTTCTTTTATCAGTATAAGATAGAGACATCGCTCGATGGCAAGCGATGGACGCTCTATACTGATCGTACCAGCAACACCATGCAGGGCTCGCCTATGATAGACAAAGTAGCAGCCAAAGCCCGCTATCTGCGAATCACCATCACTGATACACAGAAAAATGGTCACATGCCTGCCATCTGGAACATCAAGGTCTGGCAGAAAGCTCCAGAACTGCCAGAGATCCATGTAGAGACCAACGACGGCTATCCTGGTATGCATCAGAAGGACGTAGAGCCAGTCTCGCGCTATAGCACTGATGCCACAATAGACTTCAATGCTGCTGCCATAGCAGCATCTCAAGGCGCCATACAGCCTTTCGATATCACAAAAGTAGGTTCGCTTAAGGCCAATAAGCCTATCCGCATGAGGGTAAAGGATGGCCGTTGGGCTATGTTCTTCAACGGCACGCAACGTCTGGAGAGCGAGAAACCTATAACAGAAGACTTCAGCTATAATGCGCCATACACCATCTCTGCACTGGTATATCAGACAAAGATTGGACCTGTGCCTACAGTCGTTTCATTGTCAACATCGCATGCCGATCTCGCCACCACAGAGTTCCGTCTGGGCAGCGACCTCCAAACAGGTATCCTGAATCATAACGGTTCGTTTGAGAGTTTTGGATCTCCCGAGGCTGTCAAAGCCGCTGAAGGGCGCTGGACGCTGTGGACAGTCACCTATGATGGTTGGATGGAGCGTGTTTATAAAGACGGTCAACTCATTCATGAACAGAACAACTTCCTGATGGTCCGTCCTGAAGGTCATATTACCATCGGTGCAGACGGCTCAGGAGCCAACAACTTCATGGGTTATATCAGCCATTTGAACATCGTCCCTCAAGCTATGACTGCTCAGGAAGTGAAGGCCCTCTATGATGCCTACTGTATGACGGCACCCGTTACCTCGCTGGGTGATGATGACTTTGAGGAGATCGACCCCGACAGCAAGTTCACGCTGCCGACAGCCATGAAGCCCGTCTATGAACATAAGGGTGAAATGAAATTAAGTGATGGTAACGCCGCCTTTAACGATGCCCCCCTAAAGAATGGCGGTTTGATCTGCAAAGAGATTGAGGGCGACTTCGTCGTGATGGCGCGCTTTGACGATATGGAAGGACTGGCAACGCGAAACATCACAGCCTATAACGATGGCGGTCTGCTCATCGGCAACGGGCAGGGCACCTATTATCAACTTGGTGTCTTTCCACTCTACAACTGCGGTAACATGCTGACCATCCTCAGTGCGCAGGGGCGTCCGCAGTTCCCCAACTACACTGGCTACGACTTCGATCCCATCCTACAGTTCGAGCGTAGAGGCAATCAGCTCTTTGCCCGCACCAGTCGGGATGGCGTGACATGGACGAACATGTCAGGCTCACCCATTGAAGTCAGCAGCCCCACACTCAGCATCGGAGCCTACCAGACCACCTACAGCAACAACCCGTCGTGGGTGAAACTGCGTGATTTTATCATCTATCACTAAATAAGAATATGAAGAAACTAGTAACTATTGCATTGGCGGCAGCGATGACCCTGACCGCCTCCGCAGCCCAAAAGCAGAAACAGCAGGCGCACGGCTATCCCATCAGTCCTGTGCCCTTTACAGCAGTGAAAGTAACCCCTGGCACATTTTGGGGACAACGTCTGGAGGCCAGCCGCAAGGTCACTATCCCCCTCGCCTTCTCGAAGTGTGAGGAGACTGGACGTTACACGAACTTCTCAAATGCAGCAGAGCATCTGA
This sequence comes from Prevotella sp., assembly GCA_016286575.1. Lineage (GTDB taxonomy): Bacteria > Bacteroidota > Bacteroidia > Bacteroidales > Bacteroidaceae > Prevotella. Next base: position 751 of record JAEETB010000225.1, on the reverse strand, counting down.
AGGATCCCTCTAAGGTGTTCAAGGTTGGCGGCCTTTCCTTCGACGACACCGACCCCTACAAGACTATTGAAGGCGCCTCGTATATCTTGCAGACCTATCCAGACAAGAAACTGGTACAGTACATCGACTCTGTACTCGATGTGATTGCCTCTGCTCAGGAGCCCGATGGCTATCTTTACACCTCACGCACCCAGAATCCAAAGGAACCCCACGAGTGGGCTGGCGACAAACGCTGGAGTCAGGAAGAGGACCTGAGTCACGAGCTCTACAACCTCGGCCACATGGTGGAAGGTGCTATCGCCCACTATCAGGCCACAGGCAGCCGTAAGTTCCTCGACATCGCCATCCGTTATGCCGACTGTGTCTGCCGTGAGGTTGGCCCGAACCAAGGTCAGGCTTGTGTGGTTCCGGGGCATCAGATCGCAGAGATGGCACTTGCCAAACTGTATCTTGTTACTGGCGAAAAGAAATATCTCGACGAAGCTAAATTCTTCCTCGATTACCGTGGTAAGACCACCATCGTACATGAGTATTCTCAGGCTCATAAGCCCGTCATCGAGCAAGACGAAGCCGTAGGACATGCCGTTCGTGCTGCCTATATGTATGCAGGTATGGCCGATGTAGCTGCCCTCACAGGTGACAAAGACTATATCAAGGCCATCGATGCCATCTGGGACAATATCGTCACCAAGAAGCTCTATATCACTGGCGGTATCGGCGCCACTTCGAATGGCGAGGCCTTCGGCAAGAA
>JAEETB010000224.1 GCA_016286575.1 Prevotella sp. | reverse complement strand
GCCATCATCATCGCCTCAGCCGTCGCGGTGCTTCCGTCGTACATCGAGGCATTGGAGATATCCATACCCGTGAGTTCGGTCATCATCGACTGATACTCGAAAATATAGTGGAGCGTGCCTTGTGAGATCTCTGCCTGATAGGGGGTATAGGAAGTCAGGAATTCTGAACGCGAAAGGAGACTGGGAATCACTGAAGGGGTATAGTGGTCATAGACCCCATAGCCAGCGAAACAAGCCAACTGCTTCGTTTGATTTCCCAGTTTCGCAAAGGTATCGCGTACCTCCATCTCACTCATCTCCGAGGGAATCTGATAATCGCCCCGGAAACGGATATTTTCAGGGATCTGGGCGTAGAGACCGTCGAAGTCGGTCACCCCCGCCTTCTCCATCATCGCCTTCAGATCGTCCTGAGTATGAGGAAAATACTTATGCATTAAAGATGAAACATTAAAGATGAAACATTAATGCTCTTTGGCGCAGAAAGCCTCGTAAGCCTTGGCATCCATCAGGGCGTCGAGCTCGCCCTTGTCGCTGAGTTCTACCTTGATAATCCAGTTCTCAAAAGCATCCTGATTGATGAGTTCGGGCTCATCCTCGAGGGCCTCGTTGATCTCTACAACGGTTCCGCTGACGGGTGAATACAGGTCGCTGGCAGCCTTGACACTCTCTACAGCACCAAACTCCTCACCAGCTGCTACCTCATCGTCAACCTCTGGCATATCCACATACACCACATTACCCAGTGCGTTCTGGGCATAATCTGTGATACCAATAAAACCGAAATCACCTTCTACTCTTACAAATTCGTGAGACTCTGAGTAGTAGAGTCCTTCAATTACCTTTGCCATTACTTTTTATAATTTTTTGAATAAAATTGTTTCTTAACGACTTTGCCTGGGAAGACCTTCTTGCGGATCTGGATCTGCACCTCGGTGTCGAGCTTGGCGTATTGGGCATCGATCAGAGCCATACAGACACTCTTATCCGTTGAGATGGTGTGATAACCCGTAGTCACCTCACCGATAGGTTCGCCTTCCATATTCAGCACCGTATAGCCGTGACGGGGAATCGCCTTGTCGAACAATTCGATACCAACCAGTTTCCTGGCAGGTCCCTCTGCCTTCTGCTTAGCGAGTGCCTCCTTACCGATAAACTCAGCCTTATCGAGTTTGACGAACAAGCCGAGACCCGCCATGATGGGGGTGATATCCTCAGAGAGTTCATCGCCGTAGAGGGGCAATCCGACCTCAAAACGCAGGGTGTCGCGACAACCCAATCCACAAGCCTGTACACCAGCGGCAATCAGTTTATCCCAGCAATCGTTGATATACTCGTGAGAGGCGTAGATCTCGAAGCCGTCCTCACCCGTATAGCCTGTACGCGAGATGATGATGTCTTGTGGAAGGTGGAAGGTGGAAGGTGGAATGGGGATAGTCTTGCAGGTGTAGAAGTTCAGCTCTTTGCAGGGCAAGCCTAATACCGTCTCGACGATATGTTCGCTCTCAGGGCCCTGAACGGCTACCTGACCGTAGTAGTCAGAACGGTTCTGCAGGTCGATGTCGAAGCCTTCGGCATGCTGCTGCATCCAAGCCCAGTCTTTGTCGATGTTCGCGGCGTTGATCACGAGGAAGAAGTCATTCTCGCCCATTTTATACACCAACAGGTCGTCGACCGTACCGCCGTTTTCATAGCACATCATACCATAGTAGATTTTCCCCACAGGCGCCCCAGCCACATCGTTCGTAAAGATATGCTGCACGTAGCGCTCTGCATCTGGACCCTTCACAGTCACCTCGCCCATGTGAGATACATCGAAGAGTCCCACATGTTCTCTGACGGCCATGTGCTCAGGGGCAATGCCTGCATACTGGTAAAGCAGAGGCATATCGAAGCCTCCGAACTCGACCATTGTGGCACCCAGCGACAAGTGCTTGTCGAACAAGCACGTGCGCTTCACTTTCTTTTCAAATTCCTGTTTAATTCCCATAGATTGATATTATAATAAATTGATGAATTCCTCTTTCAGATAAGTTGCCTCGATGGCTTCAATCGCCGCCACCTCACTGGCTGTGAGCATGCGCTCACCTTCGCACAGCGTCTCACGGATGAATGCTTTCAGCGACTCCACGCTGTCGAGTGCCGTATAGTCCTTCAGCAGGGTAATGCGCTGTCGCACGCTCTCGATACCTTTCTTCTGGAGTTTCTCCCGACTCGGGGTGATGGCGTTGAGCATGTGGTCCATATTCGTATCGTAGAGCATCGTGCTGTGTACGATACTTCGGCCACCCACATGGTAGCACGCCGTGCCACACACCTTCCTGTCGCCTATCATGATATCGTTATGACTCGAACCCGTAGCGGTGATACCCAACTGTCTCAACACCAGCAGTACCATGTTCACAAAGCGGTTGAAGGCGAAGTTCACGTTCTCCTCCGCCGTAACGAACGACAGCATCAGGTTGTCCATATCTGCATACACGCAGCCTCCACCACTCTTCCGACGGTAGAGCTTGATGCCGTGTTCACGGCAATAGGCCACATTCACCTCGTTCTCCAGCACCTGGTTACGACCGAAGATCACACTCGGCTCCACCTGCCACATGAAGAAATAATCGTTTTCCGTCTGGTATTGACGCGCCACAAACTCTTCCATCGCCAGATAGAACGACAGGCGACGGGTTTCCTGGAAGGGCAATGCGACATATTTCATGTTTTAGGAACCAGTGACTTAAAAACTCTCTGCAAAAATATGAAGTTTTTATGTAACTACCAAATCATTTAGCTTTTATTTTGCAATTATGAAGATTATTATGTATCTTTGCGGCATGGAACAGACAAATCAGTATATCAAGCAGTTCCCCGACCTGATGAAGGGGAAGAAAATACTCTATGTACACGGCTTCGGATCGTCGGGCCAGAGTGGCACGGTGACACGCATCCGTGAGGTGTTGCCAAAGGCAGAGGTCATTGCCCCCGACCTGCCCATAGAGCCACAGGAGGCCCTGACGCTGTTGAAAGAGACGTGCGAACGTGAGCATCCAGACCTCATCATCGGCACCTCGATGGGAGGGATGTATGCCGAGATGCTCTACGGCTACGACCGCATCCTCGTCAACCCAGCCCTGGAGATGGGTGAGACGATGAAGGAGCACGGCATGATCGGGGCGCAACACTTCTCGAACCCAAGGGTTGACGGCCAGCAGGACTTCATGGTGACCAAGACGTTGGTAAAGGCCTATAAAGAGGTCACCCAACTCTGCTTCAACGGCGTCAGTGATGAAGAGCAGCAACGTGTCTTCGGTCTTTTTGGCGACGAGGACACCACCGTGAACACCTTCGACCTCTTCCACGAACACTACAGGCAGGCCATCTGCTTCCACGGGGAGCACCGCATGAACGATCAGAGTTTCATGCACGCGGTGATGCCTGTGGTGCGTTGGATTGACGACAGACAGGAAGGCCGTGAAAGACCTATCGTCTACATCGGGATGGACACGCTGAAAGACAGTTGGGACAAACCGCTGAGTTCGTCACAGAAGACCATCCGAAGGCTGTTGGAGACCTACCAGCTCTTCTTCGTGGCAGAGGCTCCCCAGGAGGCGCAGTACTTTGCCGACACCGTGAAGTGGTTAGAACAATATATCAATGTACCCGCATGGGGACACACTGTGTTTACCAACCAGCGCGAACTGCTCTACGGCGACTACTTCGTGGGTAAGGAGACCGACTGGAAAGGGATGGCGACACACATCGACTTCGGCAGCGACAGCTTCAAGACCTGGGACGAGGTGGCAACCTATTTCGAAAGACTCGGCGGACAATGAAGGTAGCAGTCATAGGCGGTGGTGCCGCAGGCTTCTTCCTGGCGCTCACGGTGAAGGCGCAGCGACCAGAGGCAGAGGTGACCATCCTCGAGCGCGGCAAACGCGTATTGAGGAAGGTGGCCGTGAGTGGTGGCGGACGCTGTAACTGTACCAACACATTTGAGAGAGTGAAAGACCTGAAAGAGGTTTATCCACGTGGACACCGACTGATGAAAAGGCTGATGAAAGGTTTCTCGCAAAGGGATGCCTACAACTGGTTTGAGCATCACGGCGTGAGACTGACCACACAGGAGGATCATTGTGTGTTCCCTGCCTCGCAAGACTCAGCCACCATCATCAACTGCTTCCTCGCAGAGGCCAGAAGACTGGGTGTCAGGATACAGACAGAGACGGCCGTAAGGAGTATGGACGACCTGAAAGACTACAACTGCATAGCCGTGACGACGGGTGGTGCGACTGAGGAGAGTCTCGCCTGGCTGAAGGCACTCGGACATGAGACGATAAAGCCAGTGCCCTCGCTGTTCACCTTCGAGACGGGCGACGAGGCTCTGCACGCCCTCATGGGGACGGTGGTGGAAGAGGCACAGGTCATGATTCCCGGTACGAAACTCAGGGCTGAAGGGGCTTTGTTGGTGACCCACTGGGGCATGAGCGGGCCCGCCATCCTCAGATTATCGAGCTACGCCGCCCGCCATCTGGCAGAACTGAATTACAAGGCACCATTGGCCGTCAACTGGACGGGGCTGCACGACAACGAAGCACTGGAGGCACTGACGGAGATGACACAGAAATTCCCACAGAAACAGCTGCTGACGATTGCCCCCTACGGTCTGACTACCAGACTCTGGTCCTATCTGGCGAAACGATGCCTCGGGCAGCGCGCCGAAGGACGCTGGGGATCGCTGAACAAAAAGGAGATGAACCGTCTGGCCAACACACTCAGCGGTGGCGATCTCTACGACATCCAGGGCAGGGCTCCCTTCAAAGAGGAGTTCGTCACCTGTGGTGGCATCAGTCTGGAGTCCGTGAACCCCACAACATTAGAGAGCAGGCATGTGCCCGCTCTCTATTTCGCCGGTGAACTGCTCGACATTGACGGCGTCACCGGAGGTTTCAACTTTCAAGCAGCCTGGACCACGGCCTACACCGCTGCCCAGGCTATATGCAAGATTTAGAGTTTTCCGTCTGAACCCAGTACGTTCACAATCTTGTGGATGTACATCTTCTTCATGTTCTCACGAGCGGGCTTCAGATACTGACGAGGATCGAAGTGATCAGGATGCTCTGCCAGATACTGGCGGATGGCAGCTGTCATAGCCAGACGAGAGTCTGAGTCGATGTTGATCTTGCAGACAGCGCTCTTAGAAGCCAGGCGGAGCTGCTCCTCGGGGATACCTACTGCGTCGGGCAGGTT
>JAEETB010000223.1 GCA_016286575.1 Prevotella sp. | reverse complement strand
TCCGTCAGGATGTTCAATGCCAGTTCTTCTCCGAAGGTGGTCTGGTATTCAAGATTGAAAGCGATTCTCATAAAATTTGCCTTTAGTTATTATTACTGTTTGTGCAAAGATACGAATTATTCACTTTCGGTGTTCTCTTAACCATCAGAGAATAAGTGTTTTGTATATGCAAACGTTTGCATCCTGAGGAAATAAAAAAGTGCTGCAAGCGAAGACCTGCAACACTTTGTCGCTTTCTGCTGAGAGAACTTGTACCCAGAGCCGGGGTCGAACCGGCACGGGTTGCCCCACTGGTGTTTGAGACCAGCGCGTCTACCGATTCCGCCATCTGGGCTTGATACGTGCGCAGCTTGATTCTCAACTGAAAGCGGGTGCAAAGGTACTACATTTTTTTGAATTGCCAAAGGTTTTTATAAAAAACTTAAAAATATTTGCATGTATCACTTAATATGTGTACCTTCGCACACAAATATTACCAATACCCACAAATGGAAACTACAGACAAGAGAAACTACTGCGTGATACTGGCAGGAGGCCGTGGAAGACGGTTGTGGCCAGTGAGCCGCGAGAATTATCCTAAGCAGTTCGTCGATCTTTTCGGAACAGGAAGGACACAGCTACAGGCAACGTTCGATCGTTTTGCCAAACTTCTGCCCAAGGAAAATATATATATATGTACGTGTAAGGAGTATCTCCAACTGGTGATGGAGCAGCTGCCTGAGACGCCTGAGCGCAATATCATGGTGGAACCCATCCACAGGAATACAGCGCCCAGCGTGGCTTATTCTGCAGTGCGTATCCTCCGTCAGAACCCTGAGGCGAACATCATCGTCTCGCCATCAGATCAGCTGGTGCTCGACGAGGCTTCGTTCGCTCGCAGCATGGATGTGGGCATCGGCTATGTATCGGAGAACGACGTGCTGTTGGCGATGGGTGTGAAACCTACGAGGCCTGAGCCTGGCTATGGTTACATCCAGTTGGGCGACCTGAGCTGTAAACCTGACGTGTTTCAAGTGAAGTCGTTCACGGAGAAGCCTGAGCGCGATTTCGCGAAGATGTTCATGGAGAGTGGTGAGTTCTACTGGAACACGGGTATCTTCATTTCCAATGCCAAACATCTGCTCAATACCTTCGAGCAGGTGTTCCCGCCAGTACTGAGGAATCTGCGCTATGACAATCCGAACTTTACTGAAGAGGAGGAACAGGCTTTTGTCACGGAGAATTATCCGCGTTATCCGAACCTGTCACTCGACTATGCCATTCTGGAGCAGAGTCGCAACGTGTATGTGATGAAGTGCGACTTCGGATGGGCCGATCTTGGTACGTGGCACGCCATCTACGAGGTGATGAGCAAGGTGAAGGACGACAATGTGGTGATGGACTCAGTGGTCATGCTCGAGGACTGTCATAACAACATCATCCGTCTGCCTAAAGGCAAACTTGGCGTGTTTAACGGTCTCGAGGGCTATATCGTGGCCGAGGAGGGCGACGTGCTGATGATCTGTAAGAAGAGCGACAACTCTTCGATGGTGAAGAAGTACGTGAATGAAGTAAGGATCAAATACGGTGATGAGTTTGTGTAATCACACAAACTCATCACGAATTTTCGCTGCAATCTCCAGGAATTCCTCTGGCGTGAGTTTCAGCTTCTCACGACGGAAATCCACATCCTGCTCCGACTGCATAGGAATCAGGTGGATATGGGCGTGGGGCACTTCGAGACCGAGCACCACCTCGGCCACCTTCTTACAAGGGAATGCCTTGCCAATGGCCTTGGCCACGCGCTTGGCAAACACCTGGAACTCGGCAATCTCATCATCCTCCATATCGAAGATGTAGTCCACTTCGCGGCGTGGAATCACAAGGGTGTGACCCTTCACCAGCGGATTGATGTCGAGGAATGCGTAGAACTTCTCGTTCTCTGCGCACTTGTAGCTGGGAATCTCACCAGCAGCAATCTTTGAAAAAATATCCATCTTGATATTTACGATTTACAAATTTACAATTTACGATTGATTACCCTACTGTGATTTTGTCGATACGCAGTTTGATCGTGCCACGGGGGATCTTCACTTCCACCTCGTCACCCACTTTGTGGTTCAGCAGACCCTGGGCAATGGGCGTCTTGATGGAGATCTTGCCCTCGCGGAGGTTCGCCTCACTCTCGCTGACGATGGTGTAGGTCATCTTGGCCTTGTTCATCAGGTTCGTCATCTCCACCTTCGACAGGATCTGTACGGCATCCGTACTCAGACGGCTGGTGTCAACCACCTTGGCCTCCGAGATAGTCTCCTTCAGACGGTTGATCTTGTCCTCCAGGTGTGCCTGTGCTTCCTTGGCGGCATCATATTCAGAATTCTCACTCAGGTCGCCCTTCTCGCGAGCCTCTGCAATGGCTGCTGAGGCTTTGGGGCGCTCAACGCTCTCAAGGCGTTTCAGTTCGGCTATCAGTTTGTCGTAGCCTTCTTGTGACATATATGCCATGTTATTTACGATTTAGAAATTTACGATTTACGATTTATTATTTTCGATTTACCATTTACGATTATAGGTTGGACGGACAAAAACAAAAGAATCCCGACGTTTCTGCTGTGTCGGAATCCTCGCTTCTAATATGTCTTATCCTTACTTAATCTGCTGCAAAGGTAAGCATTATTTCCGAATTGAACAAATCTTTTTTGCTAAAAAATACAAAACGCCATAGATGACAGCCGCTGAGATCCAGCCAGCAAACACGTCGACGGCGTAGTGGGCGCGCAGGTAGACGGTGGCGAAGCACATCAGCGTGAGCAGTACCAGTGAGAGGATGATGAGCGCCTTGTTGCGTGTATGCCATGCGAGCAAAGTCAGGATCGTGGTGATACCCACATGACTGCTGGGGAAGGCAGCTGTTGGGCGTTCACCTGATTCGTGGGCGGCCTCCACAGCATGGTGGAAGAATCCGTCGCTAAAGCCAGGGATGGGCAGACACTCCTGATGGGTGGCAAAATAATGTCCCACATCAGGGAACACGCCCTTCGCAATCTGGTCCATACCAGCAGCGAGATAGTAATATTGCGGGCCTGTCACAGGCAGGAAGTCGAAGATGAGGTAGTAGATGAAGAACGCGCCGATGATGATGAACGTCGCACGCTCGAACTCTTGTTGGCGGCAGAATAAATAGAAGAGTGTGATGACGGCTATCAGGGGATAATAGCTCGAATAGCTCATCATCATCAGTTCACTGAACCACTTACTCGGCATCGCCTCACAGAACAGCAGGGCAGGCTGGAAGCCGAAGAGCTGTTGCTCCCACGAGGCAAAGAGATGGTCGAGGTTGGGGAAGATACGGTTGATATCATATGTGTCAGGATACCACCATGACAGCAGGAACAGATGCAATGCAATCCTGCAGAACATCGTGAAGCCGCAGGGCACCATCCTGTAGACACCCCACAGGGCTGCAATGGACATGAGGACGCGGAAACGCCCCCAAAGCATCTCCTCTGCGTTGTCCATCTTCGTGAATGTAAAGAGGATCACGAGCGTTGTCAGCAGCATGTAGCCGATGACAATCCACTCCACAGCAATCAGCCCCTTCCGCGGGTTCTTTTCTATTTTAAAAAAATACTTCATTCTTCACTTCTCACTTTTCACCTTTCACTACTCACAGCCACCCGTGTTCCTGGTACCATTTGATGGTCCGTTTCACACCCTCGTCAAGCATCACCTTGGGTTGGTAGCCCAGTTCCTTGCGGGCAGGCTCGATGTCACAACGCCAGTTGCGCTGACGCAGGATGTTGTATTTGTCATTGTTCAAAGCTGTCACCTTGCCCGTCATGCGTCCTGTGTACTCGCCACAGAAGGTCACGATGCGGAGCACCCACTCAGGCACCGTCAACCGTATCCACCAAGGACGCCCCAGTGCCTCATGGATGAGTTTGCTGAAGGTGGCACTCTGGTATACCTGCCCGTCGGAGAGGAAGTACTTCCGTCCGTTCTCACCCTTCTCAAGGGCGAGGAAGATGGCCTGTACCACATCCTCTACATAGACGAAGGTGATGTCCTGCTGACGATAGCCTACAGCGAAGTCGCTGTGTTGCTTGATGCTTTTCGCCATGATGTAGTAGTCCTTCTCCTTGGGTCCGTAGACGCCCGTTGGCCTCAATATAATATAAGGTATGCGCGAACCCAGCGAGTCGAGATACTGCTCTGCAGCCAGCTTGCTGCGCCCGTATTCGGTATTGGGTTGAGGCATGTCGCTCTCACGGATCTCCTCATAGGGCTGCTGCTCCTTGATGGCACCAAACACGCTGAGGCTGCTCACGAACACCAGTCGCTTCAGGGGCATCTCCGTCTCTATCAGTGCGTCCACGAGATTCTTTGTTCCCTCTGTGTTGATGCGGCGGAAGTCGGCCTTGTTCAGACACTTCGTCACGCCAGCGGCATGTACCACGTAGTCGAAGGCCTTTCCTTTCAACTGTTCCACTAACTGCGCCTTCGACGAGAGGTTCAGCTCGATGAAGTTGATGCGCTCGTCCTTCAGCCATTCCCTCGAACTGCTTTTGCGGACAGCTGCCCACGTCTCGAAGCCCCTGCGAAGGGCTTCCTCTACGATAAATGAGCCTATGAATCCGCTCGCACCAGTGATTAATATCTTCATCTTTGTTAAATTTGGGTGCAAAGATACTTCTTTTTTCAGACATAAGGACATAAGTATATAAGAAAAAAAAGACATATTAACATATTAACAAAAAATATTATAGGTTCTTATAGCCTTATGTCTGGAATTTTTTGTATCTTTGCGCCAAAGATAACAAAAAACAAAGAACTATGGGAAAAAAGAAAGGTGGAAAACGACTGGGTAAGAAGCAGGTCAGCGAATTGTTGCAGAACCTCTTCCAGCATCATCCCAACGAGACATTCTCGTTGAAGCAGATATTCAAGGTACTTAAGTTCGACACCCATCCGCTGAAGATGCTCGCCATCGATACGATGGAGGAGATGGCGTGGGACGACTTCCTCTCGAAGGTGGGCGACAATGCCTACCGCCTGAACATGAAGACGCAGGTGCAGGAGGGTGTGTTCCGTCGTAAGGCGTCAGGACGCAACTCGTTCCTGCCCGACGATGGTGGTACCCCCGTATTCGTGGCCGAGCGCAACTCGATGTCGGCGATGGATGGCGATCGTGTGAAGGTGTCCTATATGGCCCGTCGCGACAAGCATATCAAGGAAGCAATGGTCATCGAGATTGTCAAGCGCGCCCATGACACCAT
>JAEETB010000222.1 GCA_016286575.1 Prevotella sp. | reverse complement strand
CTAAGCGTCTGCTGATTGGTGACGACGAGCACGGATGGGACGACGAGGGTGTATTCAACTTCGAGGGTGGTTGCTACGCTAAGGTTATCAACCTCTCTAAGGAGAACGAGCCTGACATCTATGGTGCTATCAAGCGCGACGCTCTGCTCGAGAACGTAACCGTTGACGGTGCTGGTAAGATCGACTTCGCAGACAAGAGCGTAACCGAGAATACCCGCGTAAGCTATCCTATCAACCACATCGAGAAGATTGCCCAGAAGGTAAATGGTAAGAGCGCAGGTCCTGAGGCTAAGAACGTGATCTTCCTCTCTGCTGACGCATTCGGCGTACTGCCCCCAGTATCTATCCTGACTCCTGAGCAGACCAAGTACTACTTCCTCTCTGGTTTCACAGCTAAGCTGGCTGGTACAGAGCGCGGTATCACCGAGCCTACTCCTACATTCTCTGCTTGCTTCGGCCAGGCATTCCTCGAGCTGCACCCCACAAAGTATGCTGAGGAGCTGGTTAAGCGTATGGAGAAGAGCGGTGCCAAGGCTTACCTCGTAAATACAGGATGGAACGGAACTGGCAAGCGTATCTCTATCCCCGATACACGTGGTATCATCGACGCTATCCTCGACGGTGCTATCCTGAAGGCTGAGACCAAGAAGATCCCATACTTCGACTTCGAGGTGCCCACAGCACTGCCCAACGTAAATCCTGCAATCCTCGATCCTCGTGACACTTACGCTGACGCTGCTGAGTGGAACAAGAAGGCTGAGGATCTGGCTGGTCGCTTCATCAAGAACTTCAAGAAGTACGAAGGCAACGAGGCCGGTAAGGCACTTGTCGCTGCAGGACCTAAGCTTTAAGCTTAGCCCAAAAGCAACGAGCATCATCGATGGTCGCTGCAGGACCTAAGCTCTAAGGAATTGAAAAGTGAAGAGTGAAAATTGTCACTCTCAATGATAGAAAGACATCGCAGGATTACTTGCGATGTCTTTTTTGATGTAGGTCAAATTCTTGGCGAAATCTCCTATTAATGTTTAATGTTCAATGTTTAATGTTTAATTTTCTTCGTACCTTTGCACCCGTAATCGTGAGATTATGTAGTTATTCATTAGGTTAGTGATTTTTGGCTAAGCCTGTTGGCGAAGCCAGATTGAAAAGTTTTTTTAAGGTAAAGATTATGTTATTAGATTTTCAAACAACGATCGTGTTAGCAACTGTTGCTGTGGCGACAATACTAAGCGTTTTTACCTTAGTACATACTAACATCCGTTGAAAGGAGCGCGGGGTGAGTGATTCATACCGCGCTCTTTTTTTATGGAAAAAAGGGAAAATGAAAGAAAGAAAACACTAAACTTACTTAAATTCCATCAAATTATGACATATTTTCTTTAATTATAAGGTGAAAATGCACTGAATTTGAGGAAATGTGAGTAAATTTGCAGCCAAATTGCGATAAAATTGAATTTTTGCTCAATGAAAAGATATATTGATGTGCTCTGCGTCGTCCTGACAAGTGCCGTACTCTACACCTCGTGTATGGGCGACGACAGCAATAGCAGTGGAACCGTTTACGACGATATGGCTATCACGGCTTTCAGGTTGACCACCGTCAACCGTTACCTGCATACCACGACGAAGACAGGCAAGGACTCCGTTTACAAGAAGACCCTGAGTAATCCTGTCAACTTCATCATCGACCAGAACACTTACGAGATCTACAATACCGACTCGCTACCCTACGGCTGCGATGTCAAACATATTCTGGCAACCATCAGCAGCAAGAACAATGGTCAGATCATGATCAAGAGTGTCGTAGGCGACACACTGAAGTTCTACTACAACACCGACTCCATCGACTTCTCAACGCCCCGCCAGGTGCAAGTCTACACCTCTGACCTCCAGAAATATCGCACCTACACCGTCAAAGTGAACGTGCGTCAGGTTGACAACCGTGAGATGAGCTGGGAGCTGATGTCGCTCAAAGACCTGCCCCAATACGGGTCAGAAAAATACTTTGAGGAGTGGGACGAGAAAGTGAAGGCAGCCGGACTTCGTGAGTTTATCGGCGAAGGAACCATTGAGGCCTATGCCTACAGTAACGACGGTAAACTCATGGTGAGCATTGACGACGGACTCACATGGACTCCCGACAGCATCGGCGACAACGCCAGCTTATTGCCGACGTCCAACATCGAATTTCTCTCACTCCCCTTCGCTGTCAACGACTCCACCGACTATCAGCTGCTGGTGGGTAGCAACGAGAATGATACCGAACATAGTGTGGTTTGGCGCAAGGTGGCAGAGTTCGGCTACGACTTTGATCCTTGCAAGTGGGTGCAGATTCCCTTCAGCCACTACAACAAATATGCCCTCCCGAAGCTGAAGAACATCGACCTCGTCTACTATAACGGCCTCATCCTCGCCATCGGCAGCGACAAGAATATCTACCAGAGCCGCGACAAAGGCATCACCTGGAAGACCTCTTCAGCCTATCAGCTCCCGAAGAGCCTGGAATCCAATGATTTTATCGCCTTCACCGACATCCTGGGACAGTACATCTGGGTCTACGGAAAAGACAATGGCGAAGTATGGCGTGGTTTAAAGATAGATTGACGTGAGGAAACTGTTGGCAGTCGTTCTCTTCATGGCAGCCTTCGCAGGTGTCCATGCCCAGGATGAGCCTGAGTACAGGCTGGAACTGGGAGCCGCTGCCGGACTGGTGACCTACGTAGGCGATTTCAACAGCAGCCTTGTGAAAGGCATGCAACCCTGGGGATCCCTCGTGGCGAAGTACCGCATGAACCCGAGGATGGCCGCAGCCCTGAATATCGGTATGGGCAAGATCAAAGGCTCCACCGACGATGTGACCACCAGCTACCCTATAGAGCGCTATGAGTTCAGCCATTCCATCACTGAGGCTGACCTGCGCTTTGAGTACAATTTCTGGCCTTATGGTACGGGGAAGGAATACCGGGGCGCACGACGGTTTACACCGTTCATCACCCTCGGAGCAGGAGCCACCTGGTATGGCGGCGAGCACAAGGGAATGACAATCAACCTGCCCTTAGGAGCAGGCATCAAATATAAGATCGGACAGCGACTGAACCTCACGGCAGAGTGGGTGATGCGCTTCACGATGAGCGACAACCTCGACGGACGGAAGGATGTATATGGCATTCAGAGCAGCGGACTCTTCAAGAACACCGACTGCTACAGCGTACTCCAGGTGGCAGTCACCTACGACCTCTGGACCAAGTGTAAGACCTGTCATAACGACAGAGATTAGGAAGTGAAAAGTTAAGAAATATAAGATATATGAAAGAGATTTTGGACATGGAACGTATTCCCCGCCACATTGCCATCATCATGGACGGCAACGGGCGCTGGGCTACCGAGCGTGGTAAAGACCGCAGTTATGGACATCAGGCCGGCGTAGATGCTGTGCGCCGCATTACCTCCGAGTGTACACGCCTCGGTGTCAAGTTCCTGACACTATACACCTTCTCCACGGAGAACTGGAACCGCCCTGCCGACGAAGTGGCAGCGCTCATGGGACTCGTGCTCACCTCGCTCGAGGACGAGATCTTCATGAAAAACAACGTGCGTTTCCGTGTGGTAGGCGACCGTTCGCGCATCCCCGATGTCGTCAACAAGAAACTGGCAGCCACCGAGGAGCATACGGCCAATAACGACACGATGACCATGGTAGTAGCCCTGAGCTACTCTTCGAAGCTCGAGCTTACCAGCGTCACCCGCCAGATTGCCCAGGAGGTGAAGGACGGCACCCTCAATATCGACGACATTAACGAGGACACCATCAACGACCGTCTTTGGACGAACTTCATGCCCGATCCCGAGCTGCTCATCCGCACAGGTGGCGAGTTGCGCATCTCCAACTACCTGCTCTGGCAGATAGCCTATTCCGAACTCTACTTCTGCGATACATACTGGCCCGACTTCATGGAGGACGACCTTCACCAGGCCATTGCCAGCTATCAGAACCGCCAGCGCCGCTTCGGCAAGACCGAAGCTCAGGTGGAAGCAGAAGATGTGAAAAAGTAAAAAAGTAAAAAGGTAAAAAAAGAAAGTGACTTTCCATATATATATAAATAAGGTATTAGGTATGGTAAAATGGGTTTTACCTTTTTACCTTTTTACCTTTTTATCTTTAAGCGTCTTTGCCCAGGATAAGATTGTCAACCCCGACATCTCCTATGCCGGCACGCCCCGCACCTGCGAGATTGGAGGCATTGCCGTAGACGGTGTCGAGGGCTACGAAGACTATGTGCTCGCTGGACTCTCCGGACTCACCGTCGGGCAGGAGGTCGACATTCCTGGCTCTCAGATTACCGAGGCCGTGAAGCGCTACTGGCGCAACGGACTCTTCTCGAAAGTGACCATTACTGCCGACTCCATCGTGGGTAGCAAGGTCTACCTCTGTATCCACCTCGGCATGCGTCCCCGCATCACCAGTATCAACTACCACGGCATCAAGAAGGCCGAGCGCGAGGATATGGAAGCCAAACTGGGTATGGTGAGGGGTATGAGCCTCACGCGTAACATCATCGACCGTGCCAAGATCCTCGCCAAGAAATATTTCGACGATAAAGGTTACAAGAACGCCGAGATCGACATTGTTCAGCGCGAAGGAGCCAATCCCAACGAAGTGGCCCTCGATGTCAATATCGACAAGAAGGCCAAGATGAAAGTCCACAAGATCCATTTCGTAGGCAACGAGAAACTGAAGGACAGCAAGATCAAGGGATCGCTCATCAGCAAGGGTGCCTTTGGTAAGATCCACGAAGCAGGCAAATTCTCCAACCTCTTCAAGTCGAAGAAGTTCACCGACGAACGCTACAAAGAAGCTAAGCAGAAGCTCATCGACAAGTATAACGAGCTGGGCTTCCGCGATGCCACCATCCTCGTCGACTCCGTAACACCCTACGACGACAAGCACGTCGATATCTACGTGAAGCTCGATGAAGGCGACAAGTACTATATCCGCGACATCACGTGGGTGGGTAACACCGTGGTCACCACCGACTATCTGAACGCCGTGCTCGGCATGAAGCGAGGCGACGTCTACAACCAGAAGCATATCGACAAGCGACTCCGCGAGGACGACGACGCAGCCGGAAACTACTATTACAACAACGGTTACGTCTTCTCTAACATCGAGCCCGTCGAGGTGAACATCGACAACGACTCCATCGACCTCGAGATGCGCGTCACCGAGGGTCCCCAGGCCCACCTCAACCGCGTCAACATCTACGGTAACGACCGCCTCTACGAGGAGGTGGTGCGCCGTGAGCTCCGCACAAAGCCTGGCGACCTGTTCAATAA
>JAEETB010000221.1 GCA_016286575.1 Prevotella sp. | reverse complement strand
GATACATCGACATCGTCTTGCGCGAGATGTGATAGTTGTTGATACCACGCTGTGTCTGTACGCCGTATAATGCATCGGCTGGTACTTTGAGTTCGCCTAAGAGGTCGGACTCTACTCTGAATTTCTGATCTGACATAATATATAAAATGTTTAATGTTTAATCTTTTAATGTTTAATGTTTTAGAACATCGGCAGCTGCCAGATGTAGCCCAGTGAGATACGGTTGGTGCTGTAATTGTCGGCACCGTATGCCTTTGCCCTATCGGTATAACTATAGTTACGTCCTACATAGGTGAGGAAGAAGTGCAGGTTGCTGTTGTTCAGAGGATAGAACTCGATACCTGCAAGATAGCCGTAAGCTGTGCGATACTTGCCCTTCTCAATGACACCGTTAGCCTTGGAAAGTCCTTCGTTCTCAAGCATTCCCTGAACAAAGACGTTCCATTTGGGGTTAAAACGATACTGAGCCTTCAAGACAAACGACAGATACTGAGCATCATTCAGATGACCACCCTCTGGGTTGTTACCTATGATGCCTGAAACGATGCCCTCACGATCGATACCCTCGCGCATGTACATCACATCGAAGAAGGCATTGAATCTATCGAGGTTCAGCTCGTTACCCAAAGCAACGTAATGGCTCTGATAGCCCTTGGCCTGACTCATGATTGAGTAACTCCAGCGCGTATTGAACACACCACCGAAACTACCATTCCAGTTGACGGTGTAAACCAGGGGCACCTTCGACTGCTCGTAACCCTCACCATACATGTCGCTCATGCTGGCACTACGGCTGTCGAGTACCTGCAACTGCAACTGATGGTTAGGATGCAGCTGGAACTGGAAGTTGGCACCAGTCATGAAGTTGCTCATATAGTCCACCATATCAGAATACTCGTAAATCTCAATGGGGTTGAGGTCGAACTCTATACCACCGTATGCAGCACATTGCTTACCCAGGAACATAGAGAACACGTCGCTCGTCTTAACGCCGATGCCAGCTACGTCGATAGATGATGCAGGCATATTGTCGATACCGTCAGGAGCGGGCGAGTTGTTACGGTTTAGACGCTGACGCCAGCGGAAAGAGAATGTCTTGTTGATGTTTCCCTTGGCCTCAATACGGATCTGACGCATGTTGAACTTCGCATTCTGGAATTCTCCATCGCCCTGATTCACGTCGAAACTATTGTTGAGGTTCAACAGGAAATGGAAATTATCCTGCTTCTTCTCAATCTTCGTGACCTTCTCGAAGAGTGATTCCTCACCTTCTGCGGCCATCTTGTCCTGCTGGGCATTCGCAGTCAGCGCCATGTACAGCATCATTCCGAATAATATACTCTTTTTCATACTATTCACTATTAGTTATTCACTATTCACTTCTCGCAGAGAGATTAATACTTCTTAAAGTATTCCTGAATCTGCTTCCAGTCACGTGTCTTGGTCAGAGCGAGCATCAGCAGCACACGGGCCTTCTGGGGATTCAGGGTCAAGGAAGCCACGAACTCATACTTCTCATCGTCAACCTCGCCATTCAGACAGGTAGGACCAGTGGGGCAGCGGCTTGAGCGTACCACGTTGATACCTTTCTGACGAGCCTTAAGGGCTACATCGAATACATCAGTATAGAAGTTACCGTCACCTACGCCAGCGAGTACGATACCGTCGAACTTAGCATCGATAAATGCCTGGAAAGGCAGCGGAGAAGCGTTGGCATAACCATAGACGATACCTACCTGTGGGAGCTTCTCGAGACCTGTGACGTCGAATTCGCTCTTGGTGGTGTGGAGGTTGTCGATGCTACGGTTATAGATGGCCTCACCATTATAAACATAGCCCACTTTGCCATAGTTGGCGGTCTGGAAGGTAGCCACGTCGGTGGTGTGCATCTTGATGACATCCTTGGCATCGAGCAGCAGGTTGTTCATACAACACATCACGCCACGACCCTTTGAGTTGGGACTTGCGGCAGCAGCCACACCAGCATAGAGGTTACCAGGACCATCAGCGCTGATTGCTGTAGATGAACGCATAGAACCTACAAGGATGACAGGTTTGTCGCTCTTTACTGTCAGGTTCAGGAAGTAAGCTGTCTCTTCCATCGTGTCAGTTCCGTGAGTGATGACCACGCCGTCGTAGCCTTCCTCGTTCAGCAACTGGTTAATGCGCTGAGCGAGCTTCAGCCATACTTGGTCGTTCATGTCCTGAGAGCCGATGTTTACAAGCTGTTCGCCACTGATGTCGGCCAGATAGAGCATCTGGGGAACGGCGTCAATCAGCGTCTGTACGCCTACCTGTCCTGCGGTATAGGCAGAAGAAGTGGAAGAAGAGCTCACGCCGGCGATGGTGCCGCCAGTAGCGATAATACGGATTTTTGGTTTAGCAACGATGTTAACTGATACCAACAGTGCCAAAAGCATTAATACATTACGCATTGTTTTCATAATTGTTTGAGTTTTTAAATTGTGAGTAATAGTTGTTATTTAATAAAGAAATGTAATTATCAGATAGCCTATGCCAATGCTGACAAAGGTTGTGATAAAGCCAGAGAGTTGGAACGAGTGATTGAGCACATATTTGCCGATACGCGTCGTTCCAGTAGTGTCAAAGTTGATAGCTGCCACCTCCGTAGGATAATTGGGGATGAAGAAATAGCCATTGACGGCAGGGAACATAGCCACAAGTGCCAATGGCGAGATACCCAGTCCGATACCCAATGGGAAGAGGGTGCGTACAGTAGCGGCCTGCGAGAAGAGCATGATACTCATGATAAACAGGGCCACAGAGAAGAGGAACGGATACTGAGTGACGATGTCGGCAATATGGCTCTTGAAGAACTCGATATTACCATTAAAGAAGGTGTCACCCATCCATGCGATACCAAAGATAGAGATCATGGCATTCATACCAGCACTGAAGATATTGCCGCTAACGGCATCCTTTACGTTAGCCTTGCCTACAAGAAGGATAAGGGCTGCCATCGACATCATCAGGATTTCAATGGTCTCTGGCATGGAAAGCTGGCGCACGACTCCGTCGATTTCGAACGAAGGACGCAAGGAAGGAACACTGCCGAAGATCACCACGAGTACAACGCCTAACAGGAAGGCCAGCACGGCACGCTTGGCGTGAGGAGCAGGCTTTTCTGTCATTTGCTGCATAGCCAGGGCTTCTGCCTCAGGATCGAGCAGACCATCGCGGACTCGACGCTGGTATTCAGGATCATCCTCCAATTCTTTACCCACACGGTTCTGAACGAAGGCGGCTACGAGGATAGCGATCAGCGAGGCAGGGATACAGACGAGCAAGATGTCCTTCAGCTCGATGCCCTGTCCACCCAGCAGGTCTGTCGAGATCACAGCAGCCGTAGCAGCCGACATGGGCGAACCAGTAATACCCAGCGAGGCAGCAATCGTGGCCACCGTCATAGGGCGCTCAGGACGGATCTTAGAGTTCTTGGCAATCTCTGAGATAATCGGCAACAGCGAATAAGAAGTATGGGCCGTACCAGCCACGAGACAGAAGAGCCAGGTGGTCAGCGGACCATAATAAGTAATGTGAGTGGGGTGCTTACGCAGGAACTTTGCTGCCAAGCCTACCAGGTAGTCCAGACCACCAGCAGCCTGCAGCGCAGCCGTTGCCGTAATCACCGACGCAATAATCAGCATCACATCGATGGGCACTTTGCCTGGATGCATGCCGAAGATGAAGACAAGGATGAAGACACCTACCATACCGTAGATACCCAGTCCGATGCCTCCTACTCTGGCACCGATGAAAATCAGTGCGAGGACGATACACAATTGGAAAAGAACCAAGAATGTCACCATAGATTGTTTTGTTTGTTATGAATAATTGTTTTGAGTTATGTTCTCGGCTGCAAAGATAGGGAGATTTTCCTTACCCTGTATTATAAAAAACGAACCATTTTTTGTAAAAAACGACACAAGCCCCGATGACCGTTTAAATCATCGGGGCTTGAGTCGTATGTTGATCCGTTATTCTTCAGCGAAGGCAGCAGCTTCAGCCTCGGCAATGATATCCTCACGTGATTTTTCCTTATGGGAAATGTCTGAGAGGTCGAACTCGCTGTCGTCAGATAATTCTTCAGAAACAGACACCTCAGGTACCTTATTATTATTATTAGGACGCAAGAAATTCTGCTCTTGTTCAGTATCTGGAACAGCCATAGCGGGCTCTTCTTCCATCTTCGTACGATTGGTCTTGGAAGCAAAGATGGCATCTATGAACTGTGGCTCGCGCTTCAGACGTTTCAAAGTAGCCTCTGAAGCCTGCTGTTGGGATTCTTTCTTGGAATAGCCAGTTCCCCGCTCACCTTCAACACCTTCGAGCATCACCTGAAAGCAGAATACAGGACTGCCGTTCTCGTCTGACTGTTGCTTTAGCATGCGGAATTCAAGGCGCACACGGTTCTTCTGACTCCATTCCAATAGTTTCGACTTAAAGTTGACTTCTTTAAAAGCCACCTTGTCGATATCGACATATTTACCTAAGATCTGCTTCTCGAAGAACTCAAGACATGCCTCATAGCCACGATCCAGATAGATAGCTCCTACTAAAGCCTCAAGGGCGTTACCCTCTACATAACTGTTATGAGAGGTAGAATGTCCTGCAGAAAGGAGCAGGTTGCCCAAACCCATCTCATTGGCTATCTTACCTAAAGTCTCTCTGGAAACAAGTTTAGAACGCGTATTGGTCAAGAATCCCTCGCGCTTACCCTCATAATGACGGTAAACGATATAGCCCACCGCAGCATCGAGTATAGCATCGCCCAGGAACTCCAGTCGCTCGTTATTCAGAGGCTTGCCCTTGTCATTGCGCTTACGGATGCTCTTATGCATCAGCGCCATCTTGTAATACTCGATGTTACGGGGATAGAATCCCATTATCGCGTAAAGAGAAGAAAAAAGCTCCTTCTCCTCGCGGAAAGGGAGCTTGATAATATCAATAATATCCTTAAGCCTCATACTTCTTGAATACCACACAAGCATTGTGTCCACCAAAACCAAAGGTGTTGCTGAGACCAGCACGAACCACGCGCTTCTGAGCTTTGTTGAATGTGAAATTCAGATTATAGTCAATCTCAGGATCCTCATCGCCCTCTTCGTGATTGATGGTAGGAGGAACGATATCGTTCTGTACTGTGAGTACGGTAACCATAGCCTCAACAGCTCCAGCAGCACCAAGGAGGTGACCTGTCATTGACTTCGTAGAAGAAATATTAAGCTTGAAGGCTGCATCGCCGAATACCTCCTTGATAGCCTTAGCCTCAGAGATATCTCCTACGTGGGTAGAAGTACCGTGAACATTGATATAGTCGATGTC
>JAEETB010000220.1 GCA_016286575.1 Prevotella sp. | reverse complement strand
CCTGAAAGACTACGGCATCTGCCTGCTCGGCAAGAAGTCGGGAGGCGGATCCTGCGCGGTGCTCTACAGCCCCTCAGCCGATGGCTTCGGCTATACCTACTCCACGCATCGTATTCGCCTCAACAACTTGAAAGGCGAGAACATCGACGAAGGCATTGAGCCCGACTACCCGTTGGAAGTCGACGAATTCTTCGATATCCCCAAACTGGGCAAGCTGATAGAGGAATTCTACAGCCGTTAATCATTACTTATCTTTGCACCGACCCAGTAAAACCAACAGATTATGAACTTTAAAATTGAGGAAACAGACGATAGGTATGTAGTGACGCTGGAGGGAGAAATGGACACAGCGGCGGTCAGGGAAATCAAGGGACAGATAGAAACGCTCTACAAGGGCGACAAGGATGTCGTCATCGACTGTAGCAGCCTGACCTATATCTCATCGAGCGGCTTGCGCATTCTGCTGAATATCCTGAAAGCAGCCAATCACAACGGCAAAAGCGTCACACTATGCGGAGTCAACGACGATGTCAGGAACGTGTTTGTAATTTCTGGATTCGTCAACCTTTTCAAATTGGAATCATAGTCAGGATCCATGAGTATAAACAATCATCCCCGCCAATTGGCGGGGATGATTGTTTTCTATTGATGGCGGAAATTCCACTTGGAATTATCGCTCTTGAAATCGTACTTGGCAAGGGTCGGCGTCGAGTCGCCTGCGGAGTAGAGACAATAGGTCGCGTTAACACCCTCGATGCCAGGAATGGCCTTCGGCATGATGCGGTAAGTGCCGTCAGTCAGCTGTTCGATGCGCCAGAGCTGTTCATCGGCGCCCGTATAGGCCGGAACGGTGGTCACCTCCTTGTCGGCAGTAGCAGCAAGGGCGCGCTCCGTACCTTCGATGGTGATCTTGAAATACGGGTTGCTCAGATAACCACCAGCCTCGTTGACGGGTGTGATGGTCCAGCGCTGGTGAGGACGGTACATATAGTCGCCGATACGGGCGGGGATGTCACCCTGGGGCCAGCTACCGCTCACCTCAGCCAATGTCTGGTTGGCGATGGGCTTGGCGGGCTGCTTCATCTGGTCACGGTTGAACCATCCCTGACGCTCCTGCGCCATACGGACGAAATCGACGGCGAGCTCGAGGGCATATCCGCGACGCTCACTCAGAATAGCCAGGTTGCCACCCTTGAAGTTATCGCCTACCACAGGCCAGCCGTTCTTCCAGACAAGCGGACGGACAGCAAGCGTAGAACGACCGCTCAGCTCGAAGTCGGCCTCCCAGTGGAACGACATCACCTCGACGCCCTCGTCGACGATGAAGCGTCCGAAGTGTCCGGCTCCACAGGCGCGCTCTTCGGCTGCAATGACCATTTTTCCACCTCCGTGGAACATATCGCGGCCCACGTTGTCGAGATAAGGACCCTCCACACACTTAGAGCGACCTACCACGATGTTATAGGTAGAGTTGACACCGTCGCAGCAGGTGCCGTGGGTGCCGAGCAGGTAATACCAGCCGTCGCGATACATGAGGTCGGAAGCCTCACAGTCGATGGCGATATCCTTCTCCTTGTTACCCTTTACACGGAAGCCCGTCTTGGGATCGAGCTCGATGAGACGGATGGTGCCGAAATAGGTACCGTAGCTGACCCACAGACGACCTGTCGTGGGATCGAGCAGCAGACCCGGGTCGATGGCATCCTGATCCTCCATACCGTCGGAGTAGCAGACCTCAACGGCCTCACTCCACTTGAAGTCGGGCGACTTGGGATCGAGGGTCTTGTTCCACATGGTGAGGATACGGCCAGCATGACCGCCACCGAGACCACCACCTGTAGCACCATAGATACAGAGATAACGGTCGCCGATCTTCAGGACATCGGGAGCAGCACCGCCACCGGGACGATCTGCGCCACTGAACCAGCTCCAACCATCAGCAGAGATCAGACCGCCACCGCCTGTACCGAAGGTGTAATACTTGCCATCACACTCGGCAAGGGTCGAGGGGTCGTGGATATAAGGTTCGCCTATTTGAGCTTGAGCGGCTGTAGCAAGGGCCAATGCCGCCAGAATTGTATGTAGTCTTTTCATATTATTGTGCTTTGATTGAATAGTTCTTAACGGGGTTACCTTTCTCATCGAGGAAGCGGACACAGAAATCGCTCATACCTGGGCCGTTGATGATGGCACCACGCAGGATGTTACGGCCTTTCTTCAGCGTCAGACGAGGCGACATCGCATCATCCTTCACCATACGACGGTCGCCAGAGAGCAACAAAGCCTCCTGGCCATTCAGCCACCACATAGAAGCGGAGTTGGAACCTACGGCAAGACGGACATTCTCAATATCCTCGTCGCAATCGATAATCGTGACAGCCCAGAAGAGGACACCATAGACCTGCTGGCCCCACTTCTCAGCAAAGCGGAAGAGCTTGACGTTGAAGTTCTCGCTGTCGAGGGCATGCCAGGTGAGGTTCTGGGTAACGGTCTTCACCTCGGGCTTTTCAGGTGCCTGAGCACCACGACCGAAACCAGCGGGAGCCTGCTCCTGCTTGAACACAGCCTTTACCTTCTGACCGTCCTTCGGAACGATGGTCTGCTGACCCTTGAAGTACTCACGGGCAAAGTGCTCACGCAGATAAGTGTCGGTGAATACTGTGTTGCCGCTATTGGGCTTGTCGATGGGCTCGAGAAGGAGCCAACGACGGATGAAGCCTTCCTCATCAGGCTGGGCAGCAGCACTGGTTGCCGGAGTGAAATACTTCGGGCGGTTCTTGAACTGAATCCAGTCGACAGAAACGCCAGCGTTGCCTTCACAGGTGATCACAAGGTCGCTGACACCCTTCGGGGTGAAAGCCAGCGGAGCGGTCATCGTGAGCCACTGGTTACTGAAGTCGCGACGGAACATGGCAGGCATGCCTGCAGGCGTCTCGGGCTTCACCGTCATTTCGATCTTAGCGATGATCTTACCATCGGCAGACTTCTCGCGGATATAGAAAGAGGTGTTATCAGCTGCTTTGGCTGAAATGACGAGATAACCGTCAGTGAGACAGCTGAAGTCGATATCTTTGTAACAGAGCCAGCTGCCCTTGGCAGGGAGCGTAGCCTGGTAGCTGCGGAAGGTATTGACGGTATCGATGAGCTGGGTCGTTACATCGCTGCTGGCAGCACTGTAGCGGTCGATCTCAATCTTCTCGGTAGCCTGGTTGACACCCACGCCACGCATCGTCTTGAATATTTCCTGAATAGTACCATCGGCATTGAACGTCACCTTCTCGATGCGTGCAGAACGGCGCTTGTCATCACGAGGTGAGAAATCGTTCCAATGGTAGAAGATATACCACTGTCCCTTATACTCCAAGAGACTGTGAT
The DNA here is from genome assembly GCA_016286575.1 of Prevotella sp. Taxonomy (GTDB): domain Bacteria; phylum Bacteroidota; class Bacteroidia; order Bacteroidales; family Bacteroidaceae; genus Prevotella. Next base: position 1,983 of record JAEETB010000220.1, on the reverse strand, counting down.
GGTTGGTCCAACAGCCGTTCTCGTGTTCAGCCATCATGATGCCCTTGAAATCCCAGGGGCCGAGAGGCGACTTCGACATTGCATAGGCCAGTGTCTCCGTAGGGTTCTTGCCATCGCTGGTATCGCCGCGAACCCAGGGGAAGGTGAGATAATACCAGTCGCCACGCTTGAAGGCGAAGGGACCTTCCTTGAAACCTTCGGGCAGACCTTCCATCACCTGACCACCGACCTTCATCGGCGGCATCTCAGGCATACCCTCACGTTTAGGGAATTTCACTTCCTGCAGCTCGCCGTCGAGCTCCAGCATGTTAGCCTTCAGCTTACCGCCCCGGATACCCATGCCGCTCCAATAGATATAAGCCTGACCGTCGTCGTCGATGAGCACACAGGGATCGATGCCTGATACGCCCTTAATGGGTTCGGGCTGTAAGGTGAACGGACCTTCCGGCTTGTCGGCTGTTGCCACACCGATACCAAAGCCACGTCCGTCCTTGGGGCCATTGGGGAAATAGAAATAGTACTTGCCGTTCTTGTAGACACAGTCGGGTGCCCACATCGAATAGCCTTCAGGATTTCCCCAGGGCACGTTCTCCTGCGAGATAATCATGCCATGATCTGTCCAGTCCGTCAGGTTCTCTGAAGAGAAGACATGGTAGTCGGCCATACAGAACCAATCCTGACGCTGTCCGGCAGGAGGAAAAATGTCGTGCGAAGGGTAGACATACACTTTGTCATTAAATACACGCGCTGTTGGATCAGCAGCGAACTGATCACGAATCACAGGATTCTGCGCCACTGCAAGAAATGGCACACCCATGAAAATCAAACATAGTAATTTCTTCATTGGCGTTATTGTATAAGAATAGTTGAATATATGGTTGCAAAGAAACGTCATTATTACTATAATAGACACCTTTTACCAGCAAAGGTTTAATCGGATTATCTTTTTTTATTAAAAAGATACCGTGCGAACGCCAAACGGTTTGCGGGCATCATCGTTGATGATCCGGCTGGCCTTCTGACCATCGAAGCGAGTGGGACCAATAATGAAATCGGGCACATTGAAAGACAGGAAACGATCGCGATAGAACTGACGCGGATGGCGCTGTGGCAGCATAAAGGCCTTGGTGACAACACCTTTGTCGTCGACGTGACAGAAATAGGGTCGTGTGTAGAGACCATCATCGCGACGGGAGCTCAACACGAGCCAGCGCGAATTGGTGCTCCAGTTGTGGAACGATTCTGTATCATCAGAGTTAGCCTCTTTCATGAGGCGGCTTTCTCCTGTAGCGAGGTCGAGCAGCCAAAGGTCGGCCTCATGATGCCAGATACTGAACTGTCCGTAGTCGGAGAGCGTGTAGCAGAGGAAACGTCCGTCGTAAGAAGGACGCGGGAAGGATAGTGACTTGTGTTGGGCCTCGGCATCGATGATGATGTCTATCTGACTGCTGAAGGTACCTGTCTCCGGGTTGAAATCGATGCGGTAGAGATTATAGTGGATCGAATCGAGCTGATGACTGCCCTCAGGAAGGGCGCGCGCTGCACAATAATAGAGCGAACGGCCGTCGGCTGAGAAAACAGGATAAGTCTCATAGATCGAATCTTGCTTGAGCAGGGGCGAAAGCAACAGCTCATTTTTCTCTACGTCATAGACCTGGAGGTCGGAGGCAGTATCAAAAACCTCGACACGGTTGTGGTCAGATGCATGGAACAGCTGGTTCGTGGTGTTGGTGGAATAGGCAATATAGCGGCCTGAAGGATGCCAGAAGGGATAGACACAGAGTCCAAGCGTCTGATCGGTCTTGGTGTTATAGGCTTCGAAGGGACTACCACCGTGGCGCAGCAGTGTGGCACCGTGCGGGCCACGAATGTGCAGGCTCATATCAGCAGAGTTGCCCCGATTGAAGCTATGGCAGTTGACGCAACCCTCGAACTGCGTATTCTCGATCAACGGACGCTCGTCGAACGAGGAAAGATCGCGCT
>JAEETB010000219.1 GCA_016286575.1 Prevotella sp. | reverse complement strand
ATCAGAGCTATATCGAGCTCGCCCTGTTGGCCCAGAAGATGGGTAAGCAGATCTTCATCGTCGTAGAAAAGATGAACGAATTGGAAATCATCGCCCGTGAAGCCAAGAAGATGAATATCCGACCCAATATCGGTATCCGTATCAAACTGGCCTCTTCCGGCTCTGGCAAATGGGAAGAGAGTGGTGGCGACGCCTCAAAGTTCGGTCTGACCAGTGCAGAACTGTTGGAAGCGCTCGAACTTCTCGACAAGAAAGACATGCGCGACTGCCTGCGCTTAATCCATTTCCATATCGGCTCACAGATTACCAAGATACGCCGTATCCAGACTGCCCTTCGCGAAGCCTCTCAGTTCTATATCCAACTGCACAAGATGGGGTATAACGTGGACTTCGTAGATTGCGGTGGTGGTCTCGGCGTCGATTATGACGGTACCCGCTCACCATCGAGCGAGAGTTCTGTGAACTACTCTATTCAGGAATACGTCAACGACTGTATCTACACCTTCGTGGATGCCGCCAACAAGAATAACCTTCCTCATCCCAATATCATCACGGAGAGTGGACGCTCACTGGCTGCCCACCATTCCGTACTCGTTATTGATGTACTGGAGACTGCCTCTCTGCCTGAGATGCCTGAGGAGTTCGAGCCTGATGAGAACAGCCACCAGCTGGTAAAAGATCTGTATGAGATCTGGGATAATCTCTCGCCACGCAACGTACTCGAGGACTGGCACGATGCTGAGCAGATCCGTGAAGAGGTACTTGACCTCTTCTCACATGGCATCGTCGACCTGAAGACCCGTGCAGAGGTGGAGGCTATGTATTGGAGTGTCTGTCACGAGATTCATGCATTGGCCAAGAGCCTGAAACATATTCCAGAGGAATTGATGAAGATCGACAAGCTCCTGGCCGACAAGTATTTCTGCAACTTCTCGCTCTTCCAGAGCCTCAGCGACTCATGGGCCATTGATCAGGTATTTCCCATCATGCCCATCCAGCGACTCGACGAGCGCCCTACTCGCAATGCCACCATTCAGGACATCACCTGCGACAGTGATGGTAAGATTGCTAACTTCACCACCAATCTCCATAACACTCATTCGCTGCCCGTTCATGCACTCAAGAAGAACGAGCCCTATTATCTCGGCGTGTTCCTTGTTGGTGCCTATCAAGAGATTCTGGGTGACATGCATAACCTCTTCGGCGACACCAACGCCGTACATATCTCAGAAAAAGACGGTACCTATCACATCGACCAGATTATCGATGGTGAGACAGTGGAGGAAGTGCTCGAATACGTACAGTACAATCCCAAGAAGCTGGTTCGCCAGCTCGAAGTATGGGTCGCCAAGAGTGTAAAACAGGGCAAGATATCCCTCGAAGAGGGTAAGGAGTTCCTCTCGAACTATCGCAGCGGACTCTACGGTTATACCTATCTGGAATAGCCTAAGTAGGCCTAGGATCACCTAGGCATTCCTAGGCTTACCTGGAAAAAAACAGAAGAAAATGAAAGAAAAGCTGACTATAGTCAAGGTGGGTGGTGCCATCGTCGAAGACGAGGCCCAGCTCTCACAACTGCTCAAGGACTTCAGTGCTATTGAGGGCAAGAAAGTGCTGGTTCATGGTGGAGGGCGTAAAGCCACTAAGACGGCAGAGCGTCTTGGCATCGAATCGAAGATGGTTAACGGCCGTCGTATTACGGATGCCGATATGCTCAGCGTGGTCACGATGGTCTATGGCGGACTCGTCAATAAGAACCTTGTGGCCCGTCTTCAGGCCAATGGCGTCAATGCCCTGGGACTTACAGGTGCTGATATGGATGTTATCCGTTCGCATAAGCGTCCCATTAAAGACGGAGTCGACTTCGGCTTCGTTGGTGATGTTGATAAGGCTAACGGTGAGATGCTCAGCAAACTTATCGAGGAAGGCATCACACCAGTGATGGCACCATTGACTCACGACGGCGAGGGAAACATTCTCAACACCAATGCCGACACAATTGCCAGCGAGACAGCCAAGGCCTTGGCGAACTACTATGATGTGACACTCATCTTCAGTTTCGAGAAGAAGGGTGTTCTGCGTGACCCGGACGATGACAACTCAGTCATCCCAACCATTACGCGCGAGGATTTTGCCAGATATCAAGCTGATGGCACCATCAGCGGAGGAATGATTCCCAAGATCGAGAATGCCCTCGCTGCCATTGATGCAGGCGTCAAAGAAGTGATCATCACCCTTGCCACTGCTATCGATGGAAAAGCCGGTACCATTATCAAATAAAAATTATTTCATATTCGCTGTAACTTTTGCGTTTCTCAATCGTCATATAAGAAGAGAGGATGAAAGAAATCAGTTTCCGGAACGATGTCCTACCACTGAAGAACGAGCTATACAGGCTTGCACTCCGTATCACCCTCAACCCCGCTGAGGCAGAGGATATTGTTCAAGAAACCCTGATAAAAGTCTGGAACAGACGAGACCAATGGGATACCATTGACTCCATCGAAGCCTTCTGTCTGACCATCTGCCGCAATCTCTCACTCGACAAAATGCGAAAGATGGAAAACCAGAACCAAAGCCTGGAAGAGGCTGACAACGAAGCGCCAGACCACAGCTACTCATCCAATCCTGAGGAACAGGCCATGCAGCAAGACAGGATAGCGCTGATACGCCGACTCATCAACGGGCTGCCCGAGAAACAGCGAAGCGTGATGCAGCTCAGGGACTTTGAAGGCAAAAGCTATAAGGAAATAGCCGCCATCATGAACATCACTGAGGATCAGGTTAAGATTAATATCTTCAGGGCCCGACAGGCGATTCGCCAAAAGTATTTTGAAACAGAGAAATATGGATTATAAATATATCGAACAACTATTAGAGCGTTACTGGGAGTGCGAGACCACTCTTCAGGAAGAAACTATTTTGCGCACTTTCTTCAGTCAGGAGGAGGTACCTGCAGAATTGCTGAAGTACAAGGCACTGTTCACCTATGAGCTCGAGAAAGAGGAAGTCCTGGGTGATGATTTCGACGCCCGAATTCTGGAGAAGACACAGCCCTCAGCCAAGACCATCACTCTGACGAGTCGTCTGATGCCGCTCTTCAAGGCAGCAGCCATTGTGGCTATCGTCCTCACGCTGGGCAATGCCGCTCAGGCACCTTGGAACTATGGTTGGGAAGATCCGAAAGATGCCTATGCCAAGTTCCATCAGCAGACTGCTGACTCTGTGAGCACACTTGGAGTCATCCAGGCTGAGAATGTGACAGACAGCACGAAGGTTTCGACCTCCGATGCACCTACTTTTTTTGAATAAATTTTCTATGCTTTCTTTATAATAATCATTTTTTAAACACGATGAAGAAACTGTGAAGTTTCATTCTCTCAAATTTTTCAGTAAAGTACTAACGCAAAACAAAAGGGCTGCCTCCGTAACACACCGGTGAGCAGCCCAACTTATTTTTATACCCCTTGGATTATTTCTTCAGTCTCAGGTTCAACTGGAACAAAGCAGGCAGAAAAATGCATAGGGAGAATCCCAGTGCCATCAGCACACGCTGCTGGGAGCCAAAGAGATCCATCAGCGTCAATTCTGGATTGGGATAAAGGTTATAAAGCACGTAAGCCACCGTGTTGTTCACCCAGTGATAGACCACCCCAGGCACAATACTATCCGTACGATAATACATCCACCCCAACAGCAGTCCAATCAGGAACGCATGTGGCATCTGAGCAGGATTCATGTGGATCAAGGCAAAAAGCAAAGCAGAGATCGTGATGCCTACCCAGTGACGATTGTTCCAACTGAGCAATGCCCTCAGCACTGCCCCTCTGAACACCAGCTCCTCAGCCAAGGGGGCCAGCAGACCTACAACCAGATACCCCCAACGATCCTTCAGAATCATCTCGAATTCATCTTCAACCCAATTAGGCAAAGCAGGCATCTGCTCCTGAAGCCATGTAGAAGGGATAAGGGCGCCCAGTGCAGCCAGCACACACCAGAACAACACGAACCAAGGACGTGTAAGCATCCAATCGCGCGAAGCCACACTCCATTTTGCCAACAAGAACACAGCTATCGTTATCACACTGACAGCAGCCATCATCATAATCATCCCAGTAGCGTTCATCGTCGTTTCCTTACCCATTACCAAGGGCCAGAGGCCCTGAACCAGCATACTGACCAAAGCCTGGATGGCAGCAAACACGATTGTATAAATCAATGCATTCTTCATCGTAATATGTCTTTTACTTGTCTTTTATCTTCCTGTAACTGGGCCACAAGTGCCTCAGGAGAATCGAAACGGCGCTCCTCGCGCAGACGCTGGACAAACAGGATATCCACACGTTGCCCATAGAGGTCGTCGTCGAAGTCGAGAATATTCACTTCCAACGTCTGACCCTTGCCCTCGAAAGTCGGGCGCGTACCTATATTCATCATAGCTGCCCGCTTCTGATGACCCTCCCCAATCGTAGCCCATACGGCATAGACGCCTGCGGCAGGAATCAGTTTGTCAGCGCAAAGCAACTCCAGATTAGCCGTGGGGAATCCCAACTGATGGCCGATATGCTCGCCAGGCATGACTTTGCCAGAAAGTTGATAATATCGTGTCAGGCATTGCGGCATCTGCTCAACCTTTCCCTCCAGAAGCAGTTGACGAATAACTGACGAACTGACAGCCTGACTACCATCTTCCATCAGTTCTGCATCACCCCTTACCACCTGCATGCCCATCGCCTGACCATAGCGCACATAATCGTCGAAACCTTCCTCACGATTATGTCCAAAACGGTTGTCATAGCCAGTAATCAGCACATCGGCATTCAACTGTTCGTGCAGAATCTGCTGCATAAACTCGCGAGCCGTCAGTGCAGCCAGCTCCTTGGTGAAAGGCAGCACCACGAGATTATCGATACCCAGTTGGCTGAGAATGGCCTGCTTTTCCTCAAGCGTTGTCAACAACTGAGGACGGAATGAAGGATCGAGCACCTGTCTGGGCGAACGGTCAAACGTCACGACAACAGAGCCGAGACCATATTCTCTGGCCTGCTCGGCAACCATACCGATCAGGTGCTGATGCCCCTTGTGAACGCCATCAAACACGCCGATGGTTGCCACGCATTTTGGGAGCCGAATACCACTTTGATTCAAACAAATTGTCTCCATGAGGGCGCAAAGTTAAGCATTTTTGCTTATTTCCGCAAAAAAAATTTGGATATTTAATAAAAAAGCCTTAACTTTGCAACCCAAAATCGGACTTGTAGCTCAGTTGGTTAGAGCAACAGACTCATAATCTGGAGGTCCCTGGTTCAAGCCCAGGCTGGTCCACTACTACTTAATCCATTCCGCTTTATGATGAGA
>JAEETB010000218.1 GCA_016286575.1 Prevotella sp. | reverse complement strand
TTCTCTCTGGCAAAGCCTTTCTTCTTCACCTCCAGGGGGATCGATAGGAACGCCATAGCTTACTAAATTAGTGGTACAAACTTCTCGTCTTCGGGCTCCGGCACGTAGAGTGCGTTGAAGAGGTGCTCGAAGAGTACTGTATACAAATGGTCGTAGAGTCGCTCCGACAGATCGTCCTTCATACGCGCCATCTCTGTCTTCGCCTCGGCCTGCAACTGATCGTGCAGCTGCGGCTTCATCGTGTTGTTGACATAGTCGGTCAACGTGCGTGTCTGGGCATCCAGCGAGTTCTCCAACTCCTCCTTGACGAGTTTCATCAACTCCTCCTTCGTTTCTTGGAGCAGTTTGACGATCAACTCCTCATGCAACTGGGCATACAACTCGGCCTTAGCCTGTCGCAGCAGGGCGTCGTAATCGATGGAGTTGTCGACCAGAACCACCTTGTCGAGCACGGTGACCGCACCCTGCAGATAGTTGTAGAACCACTCCAGCCACATACGGATATCGACCTGCGAGGGCTCGATAACATCTATGATCTGATCTGAATTGGGCCTGATGATGTAATAGTCTATCGCATGGGCTATCTCCTGCAACTGCTTGATGAAGTCATGCACGCTGTTCTTATGGCTGAAGCCCTTCAGGACAAACAGATAGCGCGTCATGGCCCGCTTGCCGTCGCCTTCCTCCAGGTTGCTGTGCTCGCTGATGGTGGTCATCAGTTGGATATACCTTTCCAGATAACCAGCGAAATGGGGATCGCTCGGCATCATCAGACACGGCGGGATGTAATCAGTGTCGATGGAGAACACGCCCTCCTTCACGATGAAGTGTACGAGTGGCATGACATCGCTCTGCTCTATCTCCTCTAACGGTTTGATGGCATACTCATAGTGCGGACGCACATAGGCGACTCCTTCTTTTTCAAACTCTGTCTTGGTATCACCGATGCCCACCGTCAGGTAATAGCTCTCACCGAACAGCATGGGTATAGGAACGACAGCCTGCTCATCGGCATCGATAATCCTTCCTGAAGGAAGGAGGGCCATACACTGGAGCCGCTCTATCTCATAGGTATTCTTTACAAAGATGCCCTCACAGTTCAAGGTGGCACCCGGAAGCATACCCATCCGCGTACTTCCCAACGCTGCACGTATGGCTATCTGCTGCTGAAAATCCAGCTTCTCCTCCAGACCAATGAAGGTCTGGGCGGTTATTTCCATCCCTGGCAACCAGTTGATTTTCGAATTCAGATCCATCATCTTACCTTATATTTTTATATTGTTTTCTTCTTCTGTCTCCACATGCTGACTGCTCAGCTCCGTATTATAGTTGAGTGTGATACGCCCATGCAACGGATTATGGACGTCAGGATGCTCTCTGATGCAGATGTCACACCGCACATCAAAGGGGATGAACCATTCCTTGATGAAGGCGATGAGCGGCTGCATCTGCTCCGTTCTACTCTTATACTCCTCGGCCGTCAGACCAGGAATCAGTAAGCGGTATCTCACTTCCGGCAGCCAGCAGATAGTGGTGTCGATGTGACTGTAACGACCTTCTGACCGCTCTACCTCACAATCCATCAAGGCACTCAACAGATTGGCGACGAAACCGAAATCACCACGCCACATGCTGACGAAAGGCAACAATACCGCAGCCTCCTTGACGAGTGGGTTGGTCTCCGATTCCAGGTCGAAGTCGAAATAGGTCTTAAGCACATACTCCAACTTTTTCTGCAACAAGTCGGAAGTATAGCGCTCTATGGTCAACTTCTTATGGAACACATAGGTATCGAAGGGGGCAAAGGTCTCGTTCAGCAATTCCTTACGCCATTCCAGTTCCTTGAACTTCTGGGCCACGTCCTCTCCCTGCAGGTCACTGTTCTTCGTGAGCAGACCTTCAGGCAGAAGCTTCAGGAATCCATCGCGTGCCAACTGCACCTTATGATCTTTCTGGTCCAGCCACAGCAGGTCCTGATTGTAGTTCCGGTAGAAGGTGCCTTTGCTCTGAACAATCCATTCGTTTTCCATCTCTGGATAGAGATAGTTCAACAGCACCTCGGCCCTGATTTCATATAAGTTTCTTTGAAGTCTCATCACGCTACCATTTCAAGATAATAATCTTGCCCGTCGGCCAATACATGTAACACATCGTGAGCAGGGACACCCAACTGTGACAACGTGCAGGTCTGATAAGGGAACGATTCGTCAATCTCCCTGTACTCATGCTGATACATCCCGCTCAGAGGGATGCCGCACAACACCTGGTCGCGCTCTACGAACTGCTCTACGGCCCGACCGGGACACATCACCTGCGTCTTCCGGTCATTGGAACGCTCTACAACATAGTCCACGAAACAGTCGTTCTCCAGACAGACGGAGGCCTGCTGGGCATCGAACTGTTGTCTGATGGCCGACAACGTCTCAGCAACGGTCTGACCGCCTGAGAGTTCTGACGACCGGATGGGCATCCACTGGTCGTGCATCACGCAGTTGTCATCATAGGCCTGGAAATCGAGCACCTTCGTTGTCAGATGCTGACCGTCATAATAGAACATCTTCCCGCAGAGCGAGGTCAGTTCTCCCTGTTCCAGGGCTTCACGGTGTACGAGCTTCAGGGCCTCCTGCGCTTCTACGGCACCGATGACCGATGCCACGACAGATGTGGTGGGCGCATGACCGGCTTGTTCCTGACGACGGATGATACCCGAACAAGGCATCCGCCGCGCCAGATCCTTCAGACCCTCAGAGCCGAGATTGCAGGCATAACAGTTCTTGCCGGGTATAAACACGCGGGCCGTACCTTCCAGCTCCTCGATGCCACCGTCGACCCAGGGGATTCCTGCACGCATACACAAGCGGTTGATGCAATAACGTGCCCAACGGCTGTCGACACAACCTATCACGACATCCATCTGGCGTAACAGACCCAGACCGACATCATAGGCGATATCACCGCAGATGGTCTTCACCTCCACGGCCGGGTTCATGGCTTTCAGACGCTCAGCGATCACCTCCACCTTCAGACGGCGGGCATCGGCATCCTCTTTCGAGAAGAGCACGGAGCGCGACAGGTTGCCCACCTCGACGATGTCGAAGTCGACAGCCACGATATGCTCCACACCCAGCAACACCAGGTTCTTCAGCACCTCGTTACCCAAGGCACCGCAACCGACCACCATCACACGGGCGGCAGCTACCTGCTGTTGTACAAAGCCATGACTCATCTTATCTCTTTCTCATTTTAAGTTCTACATCCAGCATGTCGTTCCCGATGGGGGTCAGGACGGCCTGCGCATCAAAATAGCCCCGTTTGGTCAACTGCAACTGAACCTCCTTCGAGGCCGGCAGGTTCTCTACCACACAGGGGGTCTGCCCCACTTCCACCCCATTCACCTTGACCGTTGCACCGATCACATTGCTATGAACGTTCAACAGACCATAACTCGCCTGAGGGGCACTCAGATCGAGCAGTTTCGGGAGCGTGTCGTCAACCCAGAATGGGATGGTCTTCGACTCCAGACCCTCCTTCTGAGTATTGACGGTATAATAGCCCAGTTCGAGCTGTCCCTCCCACTTGCCTACGGCCATGAGTTCGCGGTTCAGCCATATCTGGGTGCTGTCGTCTGGTGCCGTAATGGTCACCTGGGCATACTGAGGACCAGCGTGGAGCGAATCGGCTGCCAGAGAGTCGCTCACGGCAGCCAAGGTATCGGCCACGACGGGCTCAGGCACCTGGGCAGCCACCGCCATCTTCGCAATCTTCGGTCTTGGCTTCAGGTCTGCATAGGTCAGCTCGATAACTCTCTTCTCTGCCTTCCTGATATTGAAGACGGAGTCATAGTAACATTCGTTCAGACGATAGACCTGCAGACGGTGGTCGCCTGTATACAGATGACCGCTGGTCGACTCTCCCTTACCGATGGGGAAGCCGTCGACGAACACGACAGCGTCGGTCATCGGCAACTTCACATTGATGTAGGAATAGAACGACTGCAGCACGACAGGCAGGATCAGCTTCACGCTATCGTTCACCTCCAAGGTATCCTCTACAGCCTCATGAAAAGGTGAGTCCACACGGTAGGGATGCTTGCCAATAGTGACATTGAACTGAGCATGTCCGTCACGTGTGAGAATCGTAGTGCTGTCTACCTGTATGATGGCATTCTCAGGATCGACCTGGAACACCACCCATTGCTTCGCCAGCTTATATTCTTTTCCAGGCTTGTCACTCAACAGATTCGCCTGGTAATGCTTTTTCTTCTTCAGTCCTTTGCCCGGCACCTTCCATGTATACTGGCCATAGTCCGGGTGCTTGATGAGCAGGAACTTCGTCTTATGGGGCGTCAGCACGGTAATCTTACCGTCGCCCTCCTCGGGTTGTACGTCTATCTTGCCGTCGGCCTTGAACGTGAATCCCTTCTCGTCGGTCAGGAAATCCATCGTCGCCTGTATCTTGTCCACCGGCAGCGGGGTCTGATTCAACAAATCCTTCTTGACCTTCTTAAACCCTTCGACACCGATCTTCTGAGCCATCGCAGGTATCAGGAGTCCGGTCAATAGGAGTAAGGTCAGAATTCGTCTCATACAGGTCGCTTTAAGTTAGAACAACGTCTTGGCTATCCTCACACTCAGCACAGGATAGACCTTCAAGGCCTTCACTACCTTCGTGATGGAATGAGGATAGTCCTGGACATCCTTGGTGAGGTTCGTACCGTCATGGGTTCTCATCGCGGGCGTACCGCCCCAGAACATGGCACCTAACTCAGCCGTGATCTTCCAGTCGTTACGGCTCGGGAATAGCAGACCGCCATAACCCAAGCCCAGATAGGGTTTGATACTGTTCGACGTGCAGTTGATCTCCACATTGCCTTCGGCTGTCGGCTCCATCTCGTAGGCTGCATTCATCAGACGTGTCTTGTCACCCTGCTGGAAATTATGCGAGTAGTTTCCCATCTGGATCGACAACAGGCCCATGTCCTTCATGGAGCCGTCCGTCGACGCCCTGTACTCTTGGTTATAGGTCAGGATGGCCTTCATCATCTGCTCCGATCCATCAGCCTGGTTAACCACGGCAAACTGGGATGGTCCGATGTAGACACCGGCCGTGATATGCCAACGCTTGTCGAGCTTCAGCGGATAGACGTCGAACAGCAACTTGAAGTTGTTCATCGTCAGTTTGGCTTTCAGGTCGACATGATCCTCCAACTCATAGCCGTGCTTCTGGTAATAGTAGTCGGCAATCTTGTTGAAGGGAGTCTCCTGTCGCATGCCCTGCGCATCATATTTGACAGGCTCCTGACCGTTGCCAAGCACGTTATGACTGTACTTCACTTTAATACGGGGCATGTAGTCATAGCCCGCACGCACCTGCAC
>JAEETB010000217.1 GCA_016286575.1 Prevotella sp. | reverse complement strand
GCTTCACGGGCTGTCTCAGGCAGACCGTCGAGCTGAGCCTCATCCGTAATATGAAGGGTATAGGCTTTGTTTTCCTTGAGCAGATTCTGCGAGAATTGGAGTCCGAGCATTGATGCCTCCTCCGTCAGCTGGCGCAGACGTTCCTTACCTGCAGCATCAAGCAAGGCACCACTACGCACAAAGCCGTCATAGCAATTATCCAGCAACCTCTGTTCCTCTGACGACAGTTTACGATGATGGCGATGCACATACTTGATGCGCTCGAATAATTGCTCGTTCAGGCGAATATCATTGGCATGTTTCGTTAAGATCGGACTCATCTTCTGGGCCATGGCATCCATCTCGTCGTTGGTCTCAGCGGAAAGCAGATTAAAGAACACCGTTGACACGCGCGACAGCAGATCATAATAATTCTCTCCGTCCTTCTCGTCATCAACACTGATAATCGTGTTGTCGAAAGTCGGCTTCTCAGGATTATTGATAATCTTCTCTATCTGCTCATCATCGCGCCTGATGCCTTCAAGCATGGCCTCCTCGAAATCCTCCAGGCGGATACGGTCGAAGGGAGCCGTATCGTGTGGTGTCTGATAAGGCTGGAAAAAAGTATTCATTCGCTCTTTATTCTCACTCATTGTCATTATATGATATAATACGTATTCTAAAACATCAATCGCTCCAGTTGGGGGATAACCACCCTACCACGATGCAGTTCAATTAAACCATCGCGCTGCATCTGATTCAAGGCCCTGGACACATTCAGACGACTGTCGTTCAGTTCCTCTGCCAACCGTTCCATCAGGATATTGAACACCTTAGGGCCTGCGGGATAAGCGCAACGCTGGATGAAGAAACGACTGATACGTTCTTGCAGCGAGACAGGAACCCGTCGCCACAGTTGCAGCAGCTGTTTTTGTGTCTGAGTCGCTATCAGATTCATCAGGTTCAGGCGGAACACGAGGAAATCCTCTGACAGTCTGACAACCTCTTCCTTGTCTAACAATAAGAAATTCACGTCAGTGGTCGTCGTGAAATCATGTGTGTAGCGCTGATAATAGCCGAAGGCAGACTCCAGCTGAAGGAGATACGGCGCTGTGACGGTTTCCTCTACCGAGTAGCCGTTGTCATCAGCATACGACTGAATCTTCACTGAACCGTTAATCAGGAAAAACATCTGCTGACACGCACTACCGTTTTTCAGCACTTGTTTTCCTGCAGGCATCTTGGTAAAACCAAAGCGCGTATGTCCTGCCACGATTTCCAGATCATCGCGACTCATTCCCTGAAACAGAGGGAACTGCAGCAACTGGTCATATATCTGGAGTGTAGGCATGCTATTCCGCTATTTTCTCCTGAAGAGAGGGCGAATACCAGATGGCATTCTCGCCGTTTTGGTCACTATAAATAATATAGGCCATCAGTTCAGGATGACGTTCCATCACCTTCTGGGCCTTCTCAAGTCCCATCACCATAAAAGAAGTCGCATAGGCATCGGCCTCTGCACAACTTTTGGCAAGGACAGTAGCAGAAAGAATGTTATGCTGCACAGGATAGCCAGTCTTGGGATCGATGGTGTGCGCATATTTCTTACCACCTTTATAATAGAAGTTACGATAGTTACCACTGGTAGCCATCGCCTTGTCGGTCACGTTCAGGATAGTCTGCAACTCATGACTCGTGCTCAACGAGTCATCAGAAGGCTTCGTTACGCCAACCCTCCAGGGTTGACGGTCAGGATTCAGGCCACAGGTCACCACTTCGCCACCAATCTCCACCATGAAATTCTTAACCCCACGGCCGCGCAGGAACCTGGCCACCATATCGCAGCCATAGCCCTTGGCAATAGCAGAACAATCCAACATCACACGCGGATCCTGTTTCTTGATACGACCATCCTCAAACGACACTTTCTGATAGCCTACAATCTGTCTCAGACTATCCACCTGATTACTGGATGGCTCTGTACCTTGCTTGAAACCAAAGCCCCAAGCATTCACCAGCGGAGCCACTGTAATGTCGAATGCACCATCAGTATCCTCTGAGATCTGCACGGCCAGATGATAGACATCAAGAAACATCGAGTCAGGCTCTACATCCTTGTTCTCGTTAATAGCGGTGATAATCGATTCCTTGTTAAATGGCGATAGTGACTTATCAACCTTCATCAGCTCTGCCTTGATGTCCGCAGACAAATCGGAATCATACTGGTAGGAGATATGATAGGAAGTGCCGAAAATGAAGTCTGCATTTTTCTGATAAGGAACATTCTGTTGCTGACGGATAATCAGAATCGTCCCTACGATCAGAAATGTCAAGAATGGCAGTTGCCACATCAGCCGTTTTTTCTGTTTCTCGTCCATCGTTATCTGAGTATTAATCAGGATTTAGATATCGACAATCACATTAAATGTACCTCCCAAACGAGTATCTCCATAAAGTCCGAAGCCTGGCACATACCAAGTCCTTTCAAGATTTCCATCTGAGTGAGATATCCTACGCTTATACCTGAAGCTCCAGCCCAGATGCAGCGGTCCGAACACCTTGGCATCAACACCTACCACAGCTTCAATCCAATGATAGTTGCAGGCCAGATCCTTGATACTATAACTCGTATCCCATCTCCATGTGGGATCAAGGAAGTCTGGACGAGAGATATCCACCTTATAAGAAGTAAAGGCATAACGAAGACCTACGTACAGACGGTACGGACCATGTTTATCTTTCAGCATGTTCTTGTCGATACCAATGCGGAAATAAGGTGCAGAGGTGCTGTAATGGATGTGTGTCACATCATCATCATGATCAGCCTTACCCAAACCTGCCTCTATAATAGGGAACCATTCATCGTGTAGATTCACGCGCAATGCACCTTCATACTGTCCGTTATCAGAGAACTGCATCAGTCCGGCGCCTACCAGATCAAACGAAACGGCAAAGCCACGAAATGTGGGGATGGAGTCTTTCTGGAAAGAGAAGAACTTCACCTGAGCCGATGCTGACGTAACAGCCATCAGAAACAACAGACTAAAAATCAGTCTTCGGATAGAAATAGAAATGAACCGTATTTGGATCATAAGTCACTGATGGATTTTTTATCACGATGGAATCTATATAATTGCGCGTATATCGCACACCTGTCAGCGTATGGAAGAACACAGCGCTACAATCCACTGACTCAAAGCTGGGATAATCATCCTTCTTCACCCACACCGTATCCTGACGATGAAATCTGGTGGTTACATCATCTTCCACCGTCGTATTGTCAAAACTGAAATAAAGGATATCCTCAGGATGGGAGTAACTGATCTGGAGTGCGAAATGGTCAATATCGACACCATGATTTAAAAGGATGGTATCCTCACCGTTGGCACGCGTTGACCAGACCGTTATCGAATCAGATAGTGTCAGCTTATCGCCCTCACTGTCCATAATAGCATATCTGCTCTCCACGACGTTATCGACAGGACAGTCTATGCTCGAACAGGCCGCCATCAGCATCACCAACATCAGATACAACAGTTTCCTCATATCATCTCCTCTATTTGATAGTCGTTGCGTCCGCTGGATGAACGGCTGATAAGATCGCCGAGAAATCCTGTAAGGAACAATTGCGTACCAATCATCATCATCGTCAGTGCAATATAGAAGAAAGGAGAGTCCGTCACGAGTCGCTGGGGAATATGATTAGCCAGACACCACAGCTTATCAGCACCAATCCAGAAAGCTGCCACAAAACCGATGAAGAACATGATGGTACCCAAGAATCCGAATACGTGCATCGGTTTCTTGCCAAACGTTGACAAAAACCAGAGTGTCAACAGATCGAGATAGCCATTGACAAAACGGTTCAAACCCATGAACTTGGATGAGCCGTATTTGCGTGCCTGGTGCTGAACTACCTTCTCGCCGATTTTGTCAAATCCGGCATTCTTGGCCAGATAAGGAATATAACGATGCATCTCGCCATAGACCTCGATATTCTTCACCACAGCCTTGCGATAGGCCTTCAGACCACAGTTAAAATCATGCAAGTTCTTAATGCCGCTGATCTTACGAGCCGTTGCGTTGAAGAGTTTCGTGGGAAGGGTCTTAGAAATGGGATCATAACGTTTCTGCTTATAGCCCGAAACAAGATCGTAACCTTCCTGCTTAATCATACGATATAATTCAGGGATCTCGTCTGGCGAGTCCTGCAGGTCTGCATCCATCGTAATCACCACATCGCCCTGAGCCTGCTCAAAACCACAATAGAGTGCAGGACTCTTGCCGTAGTTACGACGGAACTTGATACCCTTCACCACTTCGGGCTGTTTCTGGTTCAATTCAGAGATAATCTCCCATGAACGGTCGGTAGAACCATCATTGATGAAAATCACCTCATAGCTGAAGTTGTTCTCCTTCATTACCCGCTCTATCCAAGCATAGAGTTCGGGAATCGATTCATCCTCATTATAAAGAGGTATAACAACTGATATATCCATTTTATTCACTTTTCATTCTTCACTTTTCACTTTCACCGTGCTGCGCTGCATAATCATACTAATGGGGATGCCCAGTATTAGTCCCAGCGAGATATTGATGGTCAGCATGTTCAGTGCATAGTCAATCGGGCGGATGGTCGACATCTCTTTCAGACTCTCCTCCATCATCTCAGTCATACCATATTGCTGCAACACCTGACGGGCCTCGTCGGAAGTCACCATCTTCGAAAACTGTGTCAGCAGATATCCGTTGTCCATATAGGCGAAATAGAGATACTGAGCCAATGCAAATAGTACGCCCCCATAGAAGAACACGAGCACACTATAGGCATATCCTCTACGGAAGGAGATAAGCCCCTCAAGCCCATAGTCTCGAAACTTGCCCAGACGGCTTCCCACAAAGATGGGGGTGTAAACCATCAGTATGAAAGCAGCCAAACCAAGCATCTCGTTCGTTATACCTATTATATATAATAAGAACGACGATACCCAAAGCAGAGCAAGCAATGCTCCGTCTTGTCGAGCGAAAGCTTTCAGTTGTAAATATTCTGGTGCGGTCATTTTTAACATTTTACACTTTCAAGGTGCAAAAATACGCATTTTCTTGCATATAACGTGTGGTTTGTCTCAAAAAATAGTTAAAAACAACAAACTTTTCACTTTTCACTTCTCGCTTCTCACTTTTTTATTGTACCTTTGCACCCGCTTTCGAGAAAATCGGCAGCATAAACACGGGCGAGTCCTGTACGGCCAGCTCCCTCGGAATCCCCCAGGGTGGGAACGCAGCAAGGGTACTTGGTTGTAGCGGCGCGATACAGTCAGCTCGTCCACCCGCCTCTTTAGCTCAGTTGGCCAGAGCACGTGATTTGTAATCTCGGGGTCGTTGGTTCGAATCCGACAAGAGGCTCAA
>JAEETB010000216.1 GCA_016286575.1 Prevotella sp. | reverse complement strand
CGGAGGCGCTACAGTTGATGTTAGACCATATCCGACAAACGACGGACATCAAATCGCTAATCAGTGGTCATTTCGTTGACAACCCCGCTTCAGGCCGAGTGATGGAGAAATGTGGCTTCGTCCCTACGGGTGAAACCTGCATCGATGCGAATCAGTATCAAGGTGAGAATAGGCCAATTAGAGTGTTGAGACTGGAAATTAGAAACAAAGAATGAAACGACTTTTATATCTGGACAATCTGAAAGTATGCCTGACGGTGCTGGTGATATTCCACCATGCTGGCCAGGCATACGGTGATGGTGGAGGCTGGGCTTATATGCCCAGTAATCCAGCCGAGGTAATGCCTTGGATATGGCATTTCTTCTCAGTAAATGCAGCCTTCTTCATGGGATTGTTCTTTCTGATCTCCGGCTATTTCGTTCCGGCGAGTTACGATAAACAGGGAGCCTCGGTATTTGTCCATAAGAAACTGATACGCTTGGGCATACCCCTATTGGTGATGGGCGGGTTGCTGAGTGTGCTGTCAGGTAAATTAGAGATTGGCCACATGTGGTATATTGAAAGTCTGCTTGTGTTCTGTCTTCTCTATGCCTTGATACGGCAGTTTTGTAACCCTGCTATTGACAAGTGCTCATCCAGACCAACCATCATCGGTTTGCTGATATTTGGCGGCATCATGGGCATTGGCAGTTATATGATCCGTTTGGTCAGTCCGCAGGATCATTGGATATGGCCTTTCGGCATCATCCCCTTACCAATGGAACCAGCCCATTATCTGCAATACGTGATGATGTTTGTTGTTGGCATTCTGTCCAGTCGCTTTCATTGGCTTGAGAAGATGACCAATACCACGGGAGTCCTGTCGCTTTTGATAGGATGCCTATTAGCATTAGGCATCTATCTGCGCGATGGTGGTGAGTGGAACAACTTCGTAACCGAGTGGTTCGGCATCTACGAGTCTTTACTTTGCGTGTTCATTAGCTTCGGACTGCTCTGGCTGTTTCGTGAGTACGGTAGTTGGCACAGCAAGTTCTGGCAGTGGTGTGCCACTCAGGCTTACGGAGCCTACATCGTCCATCTATTGCTGATGATAGCTTTGCAGAATGCGATTGATGGCATCTGGATGGGCGCATTCGGCAAGTTCATGTTCATCGGAGTCGTCACCACCATAGCTTCCTTCGGGCTCACTTGGCTGCTGCGGATGATTCTCGGTGTAAAGAAGGTACTATAACTAAAAGATAAAAAATGAAACATGAGATTATTACGTTAGAGAATGTGCAGATTATTGGCATGGCCAAGGAAATTGCATTCTGCAAGGGACAGGAAGAGTGTCCTAAGTTCTGGGGCGAGTATGTGGAACGCATTATTAACCCCGTCTTTATGGAACACAAGGCACCTGATGCCTTTCAGCAGGCAGCCATCGACAATGGTGTCGGAGAGTTTGGGCTTTGCACCTGCGACACTCCCAACCATAATTGTGCAACCTGTTGGGAGGCAAACTTTGGTGCTTGCAGCAAGAACACCTTTACATACGTCATCGGCGGAATATATAAAGGTGGTGGGGTGCCTGAGGGAATGCAGCTTTTCCCTATTCATAGTGGCAAGTGGCTGAAGATGCATTTCGAGGGAGGCATGAAAGCCTTTCAAGAGCAATACCAAATGTTCTATAAGGAGTGGCTGCCCCAGCACTCAGAATTCCATTGTCCCAACAACGCTATGACGATGGAATGGTACAACGGCACCGACATCGACTCGCCCAATTACCAGTGTGGCGTGATGATGCCATTGGAATAAAATAAAGGATAAGAAAGACAATGCCTATGAAACACCTGCCGAATATCCTGTCGTCGCTCCGAATTGTCGGAACTGTTGTTCTGTTGTTAAGTGATGTGTCAAGCATTCTTTTTGGGGTGCTTTACATCGTTTGCGGCATCAGCGACATAGCCGACGGGTGGCTGGCTAGGAAACTGAAGTGCGTTACCAGGACTGGAGCATTGCTAGATAGCGTGGCAGACATCTGCTTCGTAGCATGTTGTGCCTGGAAGCTCCTGCCGATACTCGAACTGCCACAATGGCTATGGTTGTGGGCAGGAGTAATCGTCGCGATTAAAGTCGTGAATCAGCTTTCAGCACTTGTGATGTATGGGCGCTGTTGCTTCCATCACACCCTCGCGAACAAGTGGGCGGGATTCCTGCTATTCATTACGGTACCCATGACATTGTGGTCTATCGCCCCCATCTCAATAGCTGCAATCGTAGCCACATTTGCTGCTATACATGAAGGCTGCGTTTTAGCGAGAGAAGAAATTACCAGACAACTGTTAGACACCATAATAAAATAAGATGAAAAGATTGCGACTCGGAGCGGTGCTCCACTTCCTTATAGCCATTGGCCACGTCGGCTGCCTGTTCGCTCTGGATGAGGCATTCGAAGCCTATGGCATCCGGGAAATCATGCATCAGATGGTATCAGGACATGTTTCATGGTGCTACTGGCCGGGAGTAAAAGAAAGAGCAACGATGTGTTAAATCCGTGTTAAAGTATTCATTTCTCTTGACTCGTCCCTAAGGGCATGCCTTATCTTTGCAGTCGCTTAGCAAATACATCGCGCGATTATGAATTTTAAAAAGAAATTAAAAATCGGAGAGTTCTCACAGTTGATGCAGGTAACAGTTAAAACCCTGCGTCATTATGAGCAGAAGGGACTACTTGTGCCTGACGAGGTGGACGAGTGGACGGGCTATCGCTATTACAGCATCGACCAGATGCAACGGCTTAAGACCATACGCGACCTACAACGGCTCGGCTTCTCGCTAGACGAAATTAAGGATCTGTTCGACGATGGTTCGCACACGCCAACCATCCGACAGATGACCGAGAAGATCAGAGAAACGGAGGCACAGCTGAAGGAACTGATTGCCCGTCGTAACCAACTGCTCGACTGGAAGAACGCTCGCAAAGAAATGAAGACAATGGAAAAGATTAGTATTCAATCTCTGCCCGAAATCATCGTGGCAAGTCACCGTGAAGTAATTCCTAACTACGCCGCTATCGGCCCTATGTGTGTCGAGAAGATTGGTCCTGAAATGCAGCGTTTGGGATGCAAGTGTCCACCGCCGGGCTACTGCTTCACCATCGAGCACAACAAAGAGTACACGCCGACGGACATCGACATCGAGTATTGCGAACAAGTGGAGGAAATGGGCGAAGACAGCGCTATCATCCAGTTCAAACGTCTGCCCGCCGTGCCAAAGGCACTCTGCATGAAGCACATTGGCCCTTACGAGCGCTTCTACGAGTCGTTCACCGAAGCCTTCCGCTACATCGAGGAGCACAGCCTGAAACCCGTCGGTCAACATCGTACAAGCTACATCGACGGAGCCTGGAACCAGGAAGACCCCGAGAAGTGGCTGTCGGTGATTCAGATACCAATAGAGTAATAATCCGTCCTGATCGTCCCATATAGTTTGGGACGGTCAGGATAAAATGAGTTACACAATGAAAGAAATAACAATTAACCCCCAGCAGATTGCCGCATGTGGTTTGTATTGCGGAGCCTGCAAGAAGTTCCTCAATGGCAAATGCCCAGGATGCAAGAAGAATGAGAAGGCATCGTGGTGCAAGATTCGCAAATGCTGTCAAGAGAAAGGTTTTCATACTTGTGCCAACTGCGACAAGGATGTGAAGGACTGCAAGATCCATAATAACTTTGTTGGCAATATCTTTGCTTTCCTGTTCAATAGCGACAGAGCTGCCTGCATCCGTTATATTCGCGAAAATGGAGAGGAAGCCTTTGCGGAGAAGATGGCAAAGGAGAAACAGATGACAATGAAAAAGTAATGTCGTTCGTCACAAATCGACGCAGAATATCCCAAAAAATTGGAAGTCTCGGCAAATACATGTACCTTCGCAGCGTTAAAACATAAAAAAGATGAAACACGAGATTATTACGTTAGACGGAGTGCAGATTATTGGCATGGCCAAGGAAATCGCATTCTGCAAAGGACAGGAAGAGTGCCCTAAATTCTGGGGTGAGTATGTAGAAAGAATCATCAAGCCCGTGTTTATGGAACACAAGGCTCCAGATGCATTTCAGCAGGCAGCCATCGACAACGGCGTCGGCGAGTTCGGACTTTGTACCTGCGACATCCCTAACCACAACTGCATGACCTGTGCGGAGGTAAATTTTGGTGTCTGCAGTAATAAGACTTTCACCTACGTGATTGGCGGTATTTACAAGGGTGGCAGCGTGCCTGAGGGCATGAAGCTTTTCCCCATCCGCAGCGGCAAGTGGCTGAAGGTTCATTTCGAGGGCGGCATGAAAGCCTTCCAGCAGCAGTACCAGATATTCTATAAGGAGTGGCTGCCCCAGCACCCAGAATTCCGCTGTCCCTTGAACGCCATGACTATGGAATGGTACAACGGCACCGACATCGAGTCGCCCGATTACCAGTGCGGCGTGATGATACCCATAGAATAATTATCAAAACGTAAATACGTAGGACATGGATAGGTCACATGGTCACAGCTGTGACCATGTGACCTATCTATCTTGTTTGCTATCAAAAGTATATTATAAGTATTTGTATATCAATACATTATGTTGATATCGCATCGCTTTTCATTCCTCTGCGGTCACATGGTCACAACTGTGACCGTGACCGTCTTTCTGTGGACATTAGGCCTCGTAGGGGGATGCATTAAGGTTCGCAGGGAGAAAGCCTAAGGGTAACAGGGAGAAAGACGGCACCTTTCTATCGTTCGCCTACACCCAAATAATCGTTCTCCTATACGCAAACGACTGTGCGACAATACTCAAATTGAAACGCTTTTCAAAACGATGAACAATGTATACTCGCTTTATCACGCCATTGGTTATCGTTACTGTTCCGTCCATTGAGCCACACTCGATGGTTTTCACGCTCGGCAAAGCTTGAATTTATTCGGCTTTTCTCTCGCTTAATCATGTCATTCGTCACAGAAACATGCAATTCGTCCCAGAAATGGGGTGGATTGCAACTTTTTTATGGGTTATTAGCATCAAACAGGCAAAACATTTAAATTGAAAAGAAGATGAAAAAGTTAAGTTTGAAAATGGTAGCTTTGATAGCTGCAATGATGATGTGTTTATCAGCCGAGGCTAAGACCGAGGATGTTGGTGGACGAGTAATTGACGCGCAGGGTGAACCCTTGCCATTTGTAAGTGTGGCACTGCTCACAGCCGACTCTACTTATATACAAGGTGCAACGAGCGATGTGGACGGTTTCTTCCAGATCCAGACTACCGATGCCTGCTGCATTCTGCGATTCTCGTACATCGGTTATCGTACCAAGTTTGTGAATGTAAATGGCTCGGAGATTGGAACCATCCAGATGGAGGAGGACCAGGCGATGCTGAATG
>JAEETB010000215.1 GCA_016286575.1 Prevotella sp. | reverse complement strand
CGCAACCAACTTCGTATCGTGCCTGAGCTCAGGTTTTTTATCGATGACTCGCTCGACTATATTGAGCGCATTGATGAACTGCTGAAGAAGTGAAAAGTGAAAGGTGAAAAGTGAAAGGTGAATAATTTGCTACTGCATGAATTTCCCTTTTTTCATAGCGCGGAGGTACTTATTCTCTAAGAAATCCACTCATGCCATTAACGTGATCAGCGGCATCTCGGTGGTCGGGGTGGCTGTGGCCACCATGGCCCTGGTGGTGACGCTCAGCGTGTTTAACGGTTTCCACGACCTTGTGGCGACCTTCTTCACTTCGTTTGACCCGCAGTTGAAGGTGATACCTGCCCAGGGTAAGACGGTGGCAGCCGATGACCCTGTGCTGACGCAGATCAGGCAGCTGCCCCAGATAGAGGTGGCTACGGAGAGCGTAGAGGATATGGCGCTCGCCATCTATCGGGGCCGACAGGCGATGGTGGTCGTCAAGGGTGTCGACGATAACTTCAGAGAGCTCACGCATATCAACGAGATCCTGATCGGCGATGGCGACTTCAGCCTGCATGCCGCCGACATGGATTATGGCATCCCCGGTATCCGTCTGGCCGAAGTGCTCGGCACGGGCTACTACTTCGAAGAGCCTCTCCACATCTATGCCCCGAGGCGCGAGGGTCAGCTCGACATGACCGCCCCCGAAGAGGCCTTCGAGGAGGACGAACTCTACTCGCCAGGCGTGCTCTTCAACGTGAAGCAGTCGAAGTACGACAAGAACTATATCCTCACCAGCATCGCCTTTGCCCGGAGACTGTTCGGACAGCAGGGTATGCTCTCGTCGCTGGAGCTCAGGCTGAAGCCTGGCAGCAATTTTGATGCCACCAAGGCCGAGATCAGCCAGCTATGCGGTGAGCGCTTCGTGGTGAAGGACCGTTATGAGCAGCAGGACGACACCTTCAAGATCATGAAAATCGAGAAGCTGATTGCCTACATCTTCTTGACATTCATCCTGATGGTGGCCTGCTTCAACATCATCGGTTCACTCTCGATGCTCATCATCGACAAGAAGGATGACGTGGTGACCCTGCGCAACCTCGGTGCCTCCGACCGTCAGATTGTGCACATCTTCCTGTTCGAAGGGCGTATGATCTCTGCCATCGGTGCCATCATCGGCATCCTCCTCGGACTGGGTCTCTGCTGGGCACAGCAGCAGTTCGGCATCGTGGGTCTCGGTTCATCGAGCGGCAATTTCGTGGTGAATGCCTACCCTGTCAGTGTCCACCCAGAGGATATCGTGCTGGTTTTCGTCACCGTCCTCGTCGTCGGGTTCCTCTCCGTGTGGTATCCCGTACACTATTTCTCCAGGCGACTGCTGGCATGAAAAGATAACGGGTAAAAAATTTGGTTTTTCGCGTTTTTATCCGTACCTTTGCAGCCGATTTCAAGATTACAATCCAGAATTTAAAGAATTATCTATATGAGTTACCTATTTTCATCAGAATCAGTATCTGAGGGCCATCCCGACAAGGTGGCCGACCAGATTTCAGACGCTATATTAGACCAGTTCCTGGCCTATGACGACAAGGCTCGCGTGGCATGTGAGACCTTCGTAACGACAGGTCAGGTGGTGATTATGGGAGAAGTGAGCAGCGACGTATATATCGACCTGCAGACCATCGCCCGCAACACGATCAAGCGCATCGGTTACACGAAGGCCGAGTATCAGTTCGACGGTGACTCATGTGGTATCCTGAGTGCCATCCACGAGCAGAGTGCCGACATCAACCGTGGTGTCGACAACGGCAACGAGGACGAGCAGGGTGCCGGCGACCAGGGCATGATGTTCGGCTACGCCACGAACGAGACGGAGAACTATATGCCCGTCAGCCTCGACCTGGCTCACCTGATCGTGCGCACACTGGCCGAGATCCGCAAGGAGGGTAAGGAGATGACCTATCTGCGCCCCGACGCCAAGAGTCAGGTGACGGTGCAGTACTCTGACGAGGGCATCCCCGAGCGCATCGATACCATCGTGGTTTCGACCCAGCACGATGAATTCGACGAGGACGAGAAGATGCTCGCCCGGATCAAGGACGACGTGATCAACATCCTGATTCCCCGCGTGAAGCAGCAGATTCATTCGCAGAAGGTGCTCGACCTCTTCGGCTTCGACATCAAATACTACGTGAACCCCACAGGTAAGTTCGTGATCGGCGGTCCTCACGGTGACACCGGACTGACGGGCCGTAAGATCATCGTTGACACCTATGGTGGCAAGGGTGCCCACGGAGGCGGTGCCTTCTCGGGCAAGGACTCTTCGAAGGTGGACCGTTCGGCAGCCTATGCCGCACGCCATATCGCGAAGAACATGGTGGCCGCAGGTGTGGCCGACGAGATGTTGGTACAGGTGAGCTATGCCATCGGCGTGGCCAAGCCCATGAACATCTACGTGAACACCTATGGCCGCAGCAACGTGAAGATGAGCGACGGCGAGATCGCCAAGAAGATCGAGCAGCTCTTCGACCTGCGTCCGAAGGCTATCGAGCGTACGCTGAAGCTGCGCCAGCCCATGTATGTGGAGACAGCTGCCTACGGACATATGGGCCGTAAGTCAGAGATCGTGAAGAAGACCTTCACCAGCCATTACCATGAGACGAAGACCATCGACGTAGAACTGTTCACGTGGGAGAAACTGGACCGCGTGGAGGATATCCGCGAGGCTTTCGGACTTTAACAGACTATGCTGCAGCAAGATAGCATTCCCGTACCATCGTTCCCGTCGGTAAGTGAAATCACGGGACAGCAATCGGCAAAACCGCAGACACCCTACCAGGTGCTGCGGTTGTTGCCTAAAGATGCTACGCCTGCGCAGCAGGACTCAGCCATACAGGCTTGGTTCGGGCATGCCGAGATCCACTACAGCGAACAGCCCGACACACTCCACTTGCCCGGACACGAGGTGCCGCGCGACCTGAAGGAGGTGAACATTCCGCAGTATTACCGTGAGAACTTCTTCTCGAACGACTCGCTGTATCACGAGGAGGTGAAGGCTGGACGCCACGGTTTCGCTGGCGACCCAGTGCCTTATGCCCTGCACAACGATGACATCATCACAGGACTGTTGCTGCTGTGCTTTCTCTTCATCACGTTCGTTATCTCGCGCATCTCGGGTTTCATGATCCGTCAGGCCAAGGATTTCTTCTACCCCACGAAATCAGCGAGCATGCTGTTGGAGACAGGACTGGAAATCAGGATGCAGATCGTGTTCGGTTTCGTGACATGCCTGCAACTGGCGCTGCTCTACTATTTCTATGTGATGCGCTACGTGAGCGACAGCTTCATACTCAACTCGGAATATGCCCTACTTGCCATCTATATGGTGACCTTCATCGTCTACTTTATCGCGAAGACGCTCTTATATACAATGGCGGACAGAGTATTCTTCGGGCGTAGAAAAAATTTACAATTCCTAGGGTCACTGCTGTTCATCACCGCTATCGAAGGTGTCATGCTCTTCCCGCTGGTGCTATTACTCACCTACTTCCAGATTTCTATCCAAATTGCTGCATATTATTTCATTTTCGTGCTTATATTCGTTAAAATATTGACGTTTTACAAGTCGTACGTCATCTTTTTTAAACAAAAAGACTTTTTTCTGCAAATAATTTTGTACTTTTGCACCCTCGAAATGATACCTTTGTCGGTTCTTTGGACTGCACTTGCGGTAATCACGAATAGTTTGAAAGTAAATTATTAAGACATAGATGATCAAGAAGATTCTGGTTTCCCAACCAAAGCCTGCCAGTGAGAGGTCGCCGTACTTCGACATTGCAAGCAAGTTTGACGTAGAGCTGGTGTTCCGTCCTTTCATCAAAGTGGAAGCAATCACCGCCAAGGAGTTCCGTACTCAGAAAGTGAGCATCCTGGACTATACAGCTATCGTGTTCACCTCGCGCCATGCCATCGACCACTTCTTCAACATGGCCAAAGAACTGAGAGTAACCATCCCCGAGGACATGAAATACTTCTGCGTGACAGAAACCATCGCGCTCTATATCCAGAAGTACGTCCAGTACCGCAAGCGTAAGATATTCTTCGGTGAGACAGGCCGTGTAGACGATCTCGTGCCCATGATGGTGAAGCATAAGACAGAAAAATATCTCGTGCCCATGAGCGACGTTCACAACGACAGTCTGTCGAACCTGCTTGACGCGAAGAAGCTGCAGCACAAGGAATGTATCATGTACAAGACCGTGAGCAACGACTTCACGCCTGAGGAGGTGAAGAACTTCGACTACGACATGCTGATCTTCTTCAGTCCTGCAGGAATTGAGTCGCTGACAAAGAACTTCCCCAACTTCAAGCAGGGCAAGATTGCCATTGCCACCTTCGGACCTACGACTGCCAAGGCAGCCAAGGACGCAGGACTCCGCCTGGACATCGAGGCTCCCACGGAGAAATATCCCTCTATGACGGGTGCACTGCTGCACTATTTGCTGGAGACACAAGGCTAAGTGGCAGGATGGTGGCTCCTACGACATTTCGGAAACAGGAGCGCATCGTCAGCAAGCTGCTGATAGAAACGCTCTTCGAGAAAGGTGACAGTCAGTCGCTGGCAGCCTACCCCCTGAGAGCCATCTATACCCAGACAGAACGACGGGCAGAGTGTGCGGAAACGCAGATTCTGATCAGTGTCCCCAAGAAACGCTTCAAGCACGCTGTCGACAGAAACATGGTCAAGCGTCAGGTACGCGAAGCCTACCGCAAGAACAAGCATCTGCTGAACGGACATATCGGCGAAGGCAAGCAACTGCTCATCGCGTTCGTTTGGCTCTCAGACAAGCACAGTACCACTGCCGAAGTGGAAAAACGGGTTATCAGTCTGCTGCAGAAAATAGCATCAAAGGTATGAAATGGCTTTCCGACATCATCGCCCGCCTGCTGATTCTGCCCATCCGTTTCTATCAGCTGTGCATCTCTCCCCTACTCGGGCCTTCCTGTCGCTTTCAGCCCACCTGTAGCGAATATGCCCGACAAGCCATCCTGAAGCATGGTCCCATCAAGGGACTGGGACTGGCCATCTGGCGAATCCTGAGATGCAACCCCTGGGGAGGAAGCGGATACGACCCCGTCCCGTAAGAAATCACAAATCGTAAATATATATAATATATAAATAAGGTATGAAAAATTTTGTTGAAGAACTGAAATGGCGCGGCATGCTGGCACAGCTGATGCCCGGAACAGAGGAACTGCTGCAGAAGGAGATGGTAACAGCCTATCTGGGCACTGACCCCACTGCTGACTCTCTGCACATCGGACACCTGTGTGGTATCATGATGCTCCGCCACCTGCAGCGCTGCGGACACAGGCCCATCATCCTCGTGGGTGGTGCGACGGGTATGATCGGCGACCCTTCGGGCAAGAGCCAAGAGCG
>JAEETB010000214.1 GCA_016286575.1 Prevotella sp. | reverse complement strand
AGTGGGCATAACTTTAAAGTTTATAGTTTAAAGTTTATAGTTTAAAGTTTAACAAGTAATAATTTAAAAGGAAATAGAATATGGCAGAGAATGTAACCCCGGTTCTGTTGACCGTTAAAGATTTCGCCCCCCGTGAGGTGATACTGGTAGACTATAAGTTCAATCAGGCAACTGACACTGAAGGTCAGGTAGCAGGTATCGTTCGTGGTGGACAGGTCACCATTCGTGTGAAGGCTCTCAACGACGGTAATCCCGAGTTGCTGAACTGGATGCTGAACCCCGCTGATCCCCGTGACGTCACCATAGATTTCCAGAACACCAAGGACGGCTCAGCAATGAAGCAGTTGAAGGGTACTGGTTGCTACTGTGTACACTACAAGGAGTACTGGGCAGACGGCGAGGAGCACTATGAGGAGATTCTCATTTCTTGTCAGAAGCTCGAGAACGGCCCTGTTGCTTATGAGAACCCCTGGAAGTAAACTTACCAGTTGACTCTATCCCCATCTGGCCCCTCCGCTCTGCGGCGGGGGTCAGAGGGGACTTATCATATATAATAATTAATAAGGTTTTAGTATTTATATGGCTATTTCATCATTATTACAGTTTGGAGAAAAAAATGCTGAAGATAAATGGCAGATTTCGAAACAATATAACGTGGCAGACTGTCACCTCCATTTTATGAGGCACTACAACCACTTCAGGCCTGACACCGACGCGAGGTGTGAGAAGGTGGAAGTGGTCGTGGAAGCACCAGGTAAGGACGACCTGACCTTAGTGGGGTGGTATGTCAATAACGAGGTGTTCGACGGTCGTATTCTCTTTGACCTACCTTCAAAGACTTCAGAAAGCTCTATGCAAAAACTCGTAGTGTTTATGGGGGCCCGTTGCTTTTCTCTCGAGGAGGAGTACCATATAAATACTCGGCGTAGACGTTATTACCGGCTGTTGATTGTCGCCGAGAATATAACTGTCAACGATACTTCTTTCAAGAACCTTTATGCCTCAGATGAGGCATAATAAAACCAGCACAGATATGAGTTTTATTTCCGATTACCTAAAAGCCATCCTGTATCCAGACAATCTTCTGGAGTACGCACCGATTGATGATAATCTATGGAATGCTGAGAAAGACAAATGTCCTGTCATCCAGCATTTTTCCTATAAGGTCCAGCGTAACCGTAACGATGCAGGCATCCCCTATGGTGGGACAACCCCGACGGAACTCAAGTTCACTATCCGGCTCGGGCAACCCGACGACAGCAAGCTGTTCTACGATCGTTTGATGTCGAACGAGCTCTTCGAGTACACCTTCATCTTCAATGCTACCTTCGACGATAACAAGCGCCTGAAGAGTTTTGAGGATGCGATGGTGACGAGAGGCTATGTGGTGGATGTGAAGGAAGATTTTAGCAAGGTCGTCACAGAAGGTAGTGCAGAAAAAGACGATCAGGAAGCTGATACCGCAAGTAACGGACAGAGCAAGACTCTGAGAGAGAAGCTCAAGAACAACCTGAGCGACCAGATTCTGCTCGAGGTCACGCTGTTGCTTAGTTCCATCACCTATGTGGGTAAGGAGGATCAGAACAACAGAAAACTGGAAATAACGAATTATTAACAAAATAACCATAAACCGCTATGGCAGAAACAAGAGATGTCAGATTATACATCTACAATGGTGATGGCTCCAAAGGTGAGGGATTAACATTGATAGGGTCTCAGTCTTTCGCGCTCAAAGATAAGCAGAATGAAGTCTCTTCTGAGTCGTCAGAATCGACAGACCCTAATACGGGTGTGAAAACCAAGATTACAACCACCAAGACCACTATTTACTCGTATGAGGTAACGTTGTCAAAACTGGAATATCATAAGAAGGTCTATGAGCCCTGTCAGATTGTGGCCAACCTTCAGGTTGGTGTCTTGCAGACGCGTACAGACGTGGAGAAAGAGGTTCTTACTACCTATTCAGATGGGAAGACAAGTACAGAAACATCGATAGACAAGGGGCATTTCAAGCCTGTCGAGATGATTGGCAATGACAAGATCGACCTCATCAAAGGCAGTACCGTAGAACTGAAGATAGATAACAACTTGGTTGCCGAGAACTATTTTGTTCACAAGGTGCGTTCCGTCTATAAGACGGTCAGCGGCAAGACCTCGCTGTTTGTGGAACTGACCATCTTCAGTCGGGATAAGTTGATGACCCTCGACAAGTACAGTCGTGCCTACACGGCCAAGAAACTCTATACGGACATCCTGTCGCAAGAAGCTGAGAAATTCAGTTCCGTGGAGGTAGCCAACCACATGCAGCTGTTGAAGTATCAGGATTCATCGACTAAGACGACAAACCGTGACGAGCTGCGCATTCCCTACCTGGTTCAGTATAATGAGAGCTTCTATAACTTTATGGTGCGTAGTGCCAACCGTTTCGGCGAGTTCCTTTATTTTGAGGATGGTAAGCTGAACCTGGGTATGCAACCGTCGGAAACGAATTACTATTCGAGAGATGCCAGTGGTAATGTCTCAACACAAAACGGTGTTGATGTCGTCATCGACTGGGCGACAGAACCCAATGCCGTACAGAGCCGCTATTATGAGAGCGTGATTTCTGAGGGTATCTCTGTTGAGGATCGTGCCTATGATTTCACCGGCCATACACCCGACGAAGGCGAGGAGAATGCCTACGCCGAGTCGTCGGACAGCCGCTATAATTTCGACCCTGTGGCCACCAACGAATGGACCAATCAGGAACTCAAGTCGAAGAAATATCATGAGCTCGGGGAGATTATGCGCGAGGAAATGAAAGCCTACGTTGCGGAACTCGTGTTCAAGTCCCTTGAGCAGACTACCCTCGGCGAAGCCGTTGTCCAACTGAGCAAGGAGTCGATCGAGAAAGTCTATGAGGTTTGGAATACGGTTGCAGACTATAACAACCAGTTGGATTATGCCAACTATAAGGATGAAGACGACAATTATAAGGTTGAGGCAGACCAGCGTTCGAACTCGAAGTACAGCCAGTTCGCCACTTATGGAGGAAGTACCAATCTGTCGGACAATCTCTCGAAGATGTTCGGAGAGAGTGGTGTCAATAACTTCACCGACCTGTTCTATCAGCTGATCAGGAAGAAGGAGAAGGAGACCGGCGAGCAGGCCGTATGGCTTGACTTCGGTAACTATTACCGTCCCATTAAGTTGGGCGACAAGCTGAGGGTGGCCAACAAGGACTATGTGGCCATCTCAGTGGAAGGCTCCTACGAGAACGGTCAGGAGCATTTGCTGGTATCGGCTATCCCCGTCTATTCGCTTTCGACAAACACTGCGACGCCTCAGACCGCTACGACATCAGGCGATGCGTGGACGACCACCATCCCGTTCCCGCCGGCTATTCCCGACGTGATCATCCGCGATGCCCGTCCACAGGTGGCTTTTGTGGCCGACACCATGGATCCCCAGAACCTGGGACGAATCCGCGTGCGCTATCCCTGGCAGGATGCCGAAGGCGACATGTCGCCGTGGATCCGTCTCACCCTGCCCTTAGCCACTACTGGCGGTGGCGTGAACTTCACCCCCTGTGTTGGCGATGAGGTGATGGTGGGCTATGAACATGGCAATATCGATCGTCCTTACGGTATGGGCTATCTGACGGCGCCGTTCGTGAATGAGAAGTGGTCGAATGCCCTGCCGCTCGACCAGTATGGCGGTACGCACGGCATCAAGACGAAGACCGGGCATCATCTGACCTTTGAGGACGGCTTTGCTTTCGCTCCGTTGCTTGTCAATACACTCGGCCCTCTGGCCTTTGTCAAGTCGTTGTGGCCTATCGGAAAGACGGGCCCAATAGATTGGCCATTTGCAAATGAGACGACGTCAGATTTCGGCGGCGGCTTTGAATTGTCCGATCGTTATGGCTTTTACAGGATCAAGGGTAGTACGGACGAGCGTTCCGTTACCATCGAGTCGCCTGCCGGAACGGTTGAGTTGAATGCCTTCCAGGGCATTACCATCAATGCGCCCAACGGTGATATTGAGATCAAAGGAAAGAACGTGTCGATATCAGCCAGCAACCAGTTGAGTATCGAGGCAGGCGCAAACATCAAGGACAAGCTCCGTTATCAGAAGAATTGGAACAAGGGAGCGTTGGGTGTTGCCTCTTCAATGGGATCGATGGCCGTGGACGCGCTGGATGAAGGCTTTGGTGCATTATTGTCGGAAACGGTTGGCGAGTTTTGCGACATGTCGTTCTTGCGTTGTGTGATGGAGTATTTCCTCCACCCGGTGAACGGTACGCTCCAGATCAAGTCGTACACGTTTGTCACCATTGAGGCTGGCGAGGGCGAGACGGCTCTGCCTCCGACAAGTCTGAGGAAGCTTGATGATCATACGAAGAAGGTGAAAAAGGTGGTCGCTACGACCTATCTCATCCATCAGAATGTCAATCAGCTTCTTGATAATCTCCGTGAGAAGTATCAGAAAGTCTGTGATGCCACAGCAGCGTTTCTTAGTATCTCTGCTGATTCAAATATCAATAAGAATGAATCAGCTATTGATTATAGTACAGTCATCAATAAAGGTGAAACAGCATTCACGTTGGAAGATACTGCTTTCAAGTGGGACAGTACTGATTTAAAGTATGAAGATGAGACCTTTGATAAGACAAAGCCGGAAGAATCAGATTACACAACAAATGGAGTGGTTGATGAAGCCAAAAGAGACAGACTTTATGCAGAATATTCTGAGGCTTACTATGCGAACAAGCAACTGAAGCGGAGAAATCAGCGTAGGAAAAAGAAGCGTCAGACCATCGTTAATGTGGCCAATAAGTTGCGAGTGGCTGCTCAGGAGCTTGCAGATGCTGCCAAGAAATGGACCACGATGAAGAGTGGTGATGTCGCGACGTTTAATATTAAAAAGGATGATGCCGACACCTCAGCTGTTGCCAAGAAAATCCAGGCAGAGACACTGATATCGGGCAGAGGTATGAAGTCGTTAGACGATATGATCAACAAGAGCTATAAAAAAACCATCTCTATGCCTGTAGAGGAAATCTGGTCTATGGAAAAGAAAGCGATGTCGAGGTATATCATTAGTCAATACCTTTCAGATCAGAGCCTTATCAAGTTGGACAAAACACTGATTTCCTCTTGGGCTAATGCTTTCAACGAAGAAAAGTGGGGCAAATTTGCTGAATCGTTGGAGTATAATGATACACCGAGCAATGCACAAAAGTTTTTTTCGTGGGCGAAAGAGCATATCAAGGAAGATGTTCTCAGTTCGTTTATGGGTGCCATCGACAACCAGAAACTGTGGGCACATGGTGTCCAGGGTAAGATCCTGATGTCAGACCAGGCGGATAAGACCGTATCGTTTGATGATAATCTCAATCTGAAGTCACATGACAATCAGGAATATGTAGAGGAGATGATTGAAGATCTCAAGAAAA
>JAEETB010000213.1 GCA_016286575.1 Prevotella sp. | reverse complement strand
AGCACGCCGTCGGCATCGACATTGCCCAGGATAATCTCCGGAGCAGAGATGATGATGCGGCTTGCATCGCGCACGAAGTAGCAGCCACTCTTCTCCTGCTGCATCTCGTTGCGCATCTGCTGCATGTCGGCCTTGCACTTCCTGATTTCATTCAGGTCTTTCTCGACGCTGCTCTCAAAGGCAGACATCTTTTTCTTCCATTCTTTGAATATATAGTCCATACGCGTGTGTACCTTATTAATTATTTAATAGTAAGCAACAGCTTCACCAGCTGGTCGCGGTTACCTAAGTTGGATTGACTCTCGGACTTCACTCCCTCGCCCTCGAAGTGCAGGGTGGCGCCGTCGTTGTCGGAGAAGAGAATCTGCCCGCCCTTGCCGGCTGCCCAGATATTTTTCTCCTTCAAGGCTCCGAATGGATTCCCAAAGCGTTTTTTCATAGGCTCCCACAGACCGTCGAGGATGTACATCAGGGCCTTGTTGCCAAGTGTCCCTCCGTGATCGAAGTGGGTCATGAAGTTCTTCCAGTTGTAATCGCTCTTGACCTTCTCGTCTGTGACGTCCGACTCTTTGAAACCAAGATAGAGGAACTTTCCGTCCTTGTTTGCCTGGCATTCCTTCATGTTGATCAGATACATGGCAGTCGTCTTGCGCTTGATGAGCGTCTTCGTCACTTCCTTCGAGAATGGGTCATCGATCGCGCCAAGCAAATGACGGACGGGGTTATCTGCATCTATGTATTTTTCTTTCCACTCCTTGACATAGGGATCTATGACTTTTTTGAAGGCGTCTTTAGCTGCTTTCTCAAACGGATTGTCATCATCATAGTCCTCAAACAGGTCAATGAGTCCCGATTCGTGTTTGTAAAGTCCATGGACGGCTTGTCCAAAAGAAGTTGACAATGATTTGAATCTTCTCTCTTTATCGTCACCACGATAGGTTAATCCTAAGTAGACGACATCCTCATCCTTCATCTTGCCTTTGCAATCTATATCATCGATGATGGACGGTTTCCACTCGTCAGAAGTGGCTTCCAAAATAATCTTCAGGACATTCGGATCATCTGCATCCTTCAGGAAGACCTCGGAAAAATAGTAATAGTCCTTATACTGGGGGATAGCTACATGTCTCAAGTTCGTGTATGAACTGAAGAACTCCTCAATCCGCTCATTTAGCTTGGGTATGCAATTGATCAGCTTGATAAAGAAGTCCTCCACGGAATTAAACTTGTCAGACGAGTTGAAGCGGTCGGCCTTAATCTTAGCCAAACCATTGCCAGCCTCCAGCTTCAGATAACGTTTCGACTTGATGAGCAAGGTACCGTCGACGGGCTTGACAGCCAACTCTAACATGTGGCGCAGCAGCGACATGTCGGCAAAAGCAGCCGGACCCAGCATGTCGTTGACGGGGCTTGGAACTGCCGTCAATAGCGTATGACCCAGCCAAAGCGTACCATAGCGTATGCCACGTCCGAGGTTCGCAAAGAAGGTGCCGACACCCCTCAAGCCCTTCAACTCATGCCAGACGGGTGTACCACAACTGAAGTCAGGGCTGCCGATACCTTCAGGCTGGATATTGTTGCCCGAGGTAATCGACACTTTATTGCCTGCCTCGATGCTCACATTCTTACCCACAATCCTTACATCGCCATTGGGCGCACTGATGGTGATACCGGAAAAGGCGCTCAGATTCACGTTGCCCAGAGGCGACTTGATGTTGATTTCACGGTTGTGAGAACACATCTCGATCTCATAGATGCCATAGCGGTCACCGATATGGATACCGCCCGCCAGATCCTTGGAGTTGGGTAGTCCGGGAAGGGGCAGGAACGGTCCCCAGAACTGCAAGCCCGGGTTCAGGCCATAGATAAACTTATTGCCATCTGGCAGATCGCTGAAAGTGATATGATGGCCGTTGGGCGACATCATCGACATGGTCACCTGCTTATTGGATGTGAACTGTAGATCAGGTGCGCCCTTGCGATCGAGTGCTTCAGCGGGATCCAGATTGTTCTTGGAGAAGAGGCTGCCCACGACGTAGGGACGCTCCACATTATCGTTGTCGTAGTTCACCAGCACCTCGTCGCCAATCTGCGGCTTGAAGTAAGTACCGCCACCAGTGGTAGCCATCGGTGTGGCAACGCGGATCCAGGGTGTGGAAACATCCTTGATACCACTCTCAATCTTTGCTTCGATGACCTCTTTATTATTCGTCAACCCATCAACTAAACTGCATTCATGACTGTAATTCTTGCAAATAGTAGGATATTGGACACTGAGGCTTGTGCGATGATCCTCTACATCCTTGACCACAGCATTGTTTTCTATTGTATAGTCTTTGTTGTCTTTATTCTTCTTTTCATCTTCAGCCGCAGCCTCTATTTTCGCAATGAGTTCCTTCTTGAAGTCGATATTAGCCTCTTTGGCTTTGATATCACTCTCAAGTTCTTCTCCCTTTTTCTTTATGAAATCCTCAGTGGCGACCATACCGTAGTAAGAACCCTTTTCCAGTACCTCCTTAATGGATTTCTGTTTTTTTATCTCTTTCTCGATTTTTTGGATATCTTTATTGATCTCAGCTATCATCGACTCACGTTCTGCTGGCGAAGCCTTGAGATATTCAGTCAACGTTTTGCTGATGATGTTGTACTTAATGAGATCACCCAGCATTCTGTCCTTTGTCGTCTTCAATTCTTCCTTGCGCTTCGTCGCTTCTGCCAGTTTAAGCTCTATTTCTTTTTTCTGATTTTCCAACTGAGTCTGAGCTTCGCCTAACGACTGCCAGGGATAGGCCACGCGCACACGGCCCTGATACTTCGGGTCGTTATTGTCGGTGACGAACGCTGCCTGCGGACCAGCCTTGCGGATAACGGGCACAGGATGTACTGGCGGGTAATATGTCTCGTCGTTCCCAATAGGCTTAGTCGGTATAGCGTAGATCTTCTGCTGGCGATTACCGGTATAGCGGTCATCGGCCGTCTTGTCGTATTTATCGTAGTTGACGTCCCATTTCGCATCGGCGTTCATCTGGATCTGGATAACGATGAAGTTGCCTTCCAGCCCGTCAACCCTGATCTTCTGACCCAACATCACCGGGACGAAATTCGTACCCATATTGATGCAGATGATCTGCCGTTGCAGATCCGACTCGTTTGTGTGGATATCAGTATAGTATTTGACAGTAGTCCAGCCAGCGGGGTCGAGCGTTGCGAACTGCACGACCTTTCCGTCCTTTGCCTGCTCCAGCTTCTTGCTATACGGAGTGATATTGTCCTTCTGGAAGGCTTTGTTGGTCGTGCTCACCTGAAAGGCTGCCTTCCCAGCGATGAGGCCTTCGTTCACGGCCGCCATGACAACCGAAGGGACGATGGCACTACCCATCGTGACCGTCTTCAGGCTATTCATGACTTTATTGATCGGCATGTCATAAAGGGCTTCACGGGACACCTTCGTGAACTTGTCTTCAACGAGCGGGAACATGTATTCATCGTTTGCCAGCTCGGCATTACTTGAGATCTTATCAGGGAAAATGTCCTCCGGGAATCCGGTATCCTCCTTCTCGATAACCGTATAGTTCAGATCACTCACCACGGTACTATCCTTGATGCTGTCGCGCGAGTAATTTTCTATTGTTAAGGGGTCGGCGCTAATATTCTGGATAACCACCGACTCGTAATCCTTGATGTTATCATAAGGCGTCAGAACATTAATCCTGGGCAGGCCCAATGTCAGACGGCCGTCCTCGAAGAAGAGGAACTCGCCACAACGGTTGGCGGTGCGCACGAGGAAGTCGTAGAACGACTCGTTGTACTGCACCAGATAGGGCTGGATGAACTCCGACGGGATGGTGGCTTTACCACCTAGCCACTCATCGTATTTGAGATGAATCAGGGTGGAGATGTCGCTCTCAACCAGGGGCGTCTGGCCATCGGCCTTCAGACCGAACTTAAGGCTCTCCGGCTTGATGATACCCGATCCGAGCTTACGGGCCACGTAGGCTTTGCTGTACTTGTTGAGCGTCATCAGTTTGTCCATACTGAAGATGTTCAGTTTCACGTACATCTTCGCGCCTTTTGTGTCACGCTTCAACTGGGGATTCACTTCAAACACATAGCAGTTCCTGGCTATGATGTGGCTCTTCTCTTCGTAGGTGACCTTCAGTTCCACCTGTCTTTGCAACAGCAGGCCTGAGACAGACTTGAATGAAGGGACTTTGGTCACCTCCTGGTTAGAGTCGTCGGTCGTCACTTGCAGAAAGTCCATCTCCGCCTCGATCTCGACGGGCTGGTAGATCTTCTTGTTCACTTTCACGCCTCGAAGCAGCAGGGAGAATTTCTTACCGTTCTCCGTGAGCTCGACGGCATTACCATTATTTTGCAATATCAGTGTCGGCAGCTTTGGGGCTTTCTTATTAATACTATCCTTGAAGGTCAAGCAATAGTGAAGCGCCGATAACTTTGCCTCTGTTTGCGGTTGTTCATTTGCCATATTCTGAGGTTTTTAGTCGGATGGTACAAAATCACTTGATAAACGTAAAGAATTCCGTAAAACCAGTAGAATCAAAGACATCCATCAACAGTTTGTTGGCACCTTTGATGATGATGTTGCACCCCTGAGGTTGGGTGGTTCTCACCAGCATAAAGAACACTCGCAGACCGTTGGAGGTTATGTACTCGAGATTGGTACAGTCGAGCGTAATCTCCGTGTCGGTGAGATCATACAAAGTCTCAATCTGGGTTCCTACTTCATCTGCCACATACGAGTCAAGGCGACCTTCTAAGGTCACAACCACCTTGCCTTCAGATTTTTCAATTGTTGTCTTCATTGTAGTAAAATTTTAAATATTGTTAGAGATTAAATGTATTCAAAGACATCGATGAAGCCCGTCAGGATGAATTACTGATTTTGATGGCGAGCAGGGTAAGGTCGTCTGCCTGTGGGGCATCTTTGACGAAATCACCCGCATCGTCGACCAGCTGATGGATACAGGCTTTGACGTCGGCAGGCCCTTGGGCTACGACCTTCTGTAGCGAGGCTATGATACGCTCTTTCCCGAAGATTTCCTTTTCCTCATTGATGGCCTCTTTCAGACCGTCGGTACATAGCAGGAGTACATCGCCTGGCGACAGTTGCATCTTGCCAGCCTTGAAGGACTTCCCTCCGATCAGCCCCAGTGGCAGGTTATGGTCCACAGGGACCATGGTGGCCTCAGAGTTGATGAGCACGGGCGGTTCGTGGCCGGCATTACAGTACTTCAGTTCATGGGTCTTCAGGTTGAGGACGCCCAGGAAGAAGGTGCAGAACATCGACGACTTGTTTTCGGCTGACATAAAT
Organism: Prevotella sp.; assembly: GCA_016286575.1. Classification (GTDB taxonomy): domain Bacteria; phylum Bacteroidota; class Bacteroidia; order Bacteroidales; family Bacteroidaceae; genus Prevotella. The sequence goes on along the minus strand of JAEETB010000213.1, from coordinate 129 downwards.
TCGTTCATGCCCTCCACGATATTCTTCGGGTTGGTATAGCGTTCTGAGACGATGCGGAATATATAGTGGACCACAACCATCACCAATGCAGCGGGTATGCCTTTGCCGCTCACGTCGCCGATACAGAAG
>JAEETB010000212.1 GCA_016286575.1 Prevotella sp. | reverse complement strand
GGCTTCTTTCATGACAGCATTGAGGATGCGCGACTGACTTATAACGACGTGATGCGTCTGGCCAGGAACGTATTGACAGAAGAACAGGCTCTGATGGCTACGGAAGTGGTCTATGCGCTGACTAATGATAAAGGTCGTACGCGTGCGGAAAGAGCAGGGGAGAAGTATTATAAAGGAATCCGTGAGACACCTTATGCCCCGTTTGTGAAACTCTGTGACCGTCTGGCGAATGTAGCCTATTCCTGTTCAGAGGATGATGGAGGGAACAACCGGATGAAGGGTGTCTATAAGGACGAGATGGGTCATTTCCTCCAGGCCATCAATCCGCATAGTAGTGACCAACGTTTTCTGGTACCTGTGGAGATGATTGAGGCATTGGCAGAGATTCTGATCAATGATCTGGAACGTGAGGAGATGTTAAACCAGTGGGGAGCATGATGAAAAGAGCGATTGTGATAGGTGCCTCTTCTGGCATAGGTAAGGAAGTGGCTCAGAATCTGATTAATGAGGGCTGGACAGTGGGACTGGCTGCTCGTCGTGACGGACTGATGCTGTCGATGATGCACGCTACACCTGACAGGGTGAAGGTGGCCAAGATCGATGTGAATGCCAGCAATGCTGCGGATGAACTGAACAAGTTGATCAAGCGAATTGGTGGTATGGATCTGTTTTTCTACGCTGCAGGTATTGGCAAGCAGAACAGGGAGTTGGCTGAGGAGCCTGAGCTGGCTACCGTCCGTACGAATGCCCTTGGTTTTACGAGGATGATAGGTGTTGCCTATCGTTACTTCGCAGAGAAGGGTGGGGGACATATCGCTGCCATCACCTCGATTGCTGGTACGAAAGGACTAGGACCAGCACCAGCCTATTCTGCGACGAAGGCGATGCAGAATGTCTATCTGCAGGCATTGGACCAACAGGCACATCAAAGGGGACTGAACATCAAGTTCACGGATATCCGTCCTGGCTTTGTGGACACGGCTCTACTCTCAGGCGACTTCAAGTATCCGATGATGCTGAAGCCAGAGCAGGTGGCCAAGGATATTATGTCAGCCATCAAGAGTGAGAAGCATATTGTCGTAATCGACTGGCGATATCATCTGCTGACCATGTTCTGGCGAAGGATTCCCAGATGGATTTGGCGACGATTCAAGCTCTGAAATAGAAAAATGTAAGCGGATATGCAATTTTTCTTGCAAAATATTTGTTTGTTTCGCAAAAATATGATAATTTTGCAGCCGATAACGACAAAAACGAAAATTATGTCAAAGTTGAACGCTTACTTTTACGGCTATTACTTTTACTTTGCAAGCAATTGTGAAGCGGGAAGTCGTAAGTAATTAATTGAAGATTGAAAATTGAAAATTGAAATAAGGCTCCGCTTCACGAAAAGGTGAAAGCGGAGTTTTTCATTTAAAGGTTAGGATTATAAAAAAGACAGATATGAAGAGAATAGCCATACAAGGACTGATTGGGTCGTTCCACGATATTGCGGCACACCTGTATTTCGAAGGAGAACAGATACAACTCATTTGTTGTTCCACCTTCGAGCAGGTCTTTGCCAATATCAAACAGGACCCCACTGCCATCGGTATGCTCGCTATCGAGAATACGATAGCAGGCAGTCTGTTGCATAACTATGAGTTATTGCGCGACAGTGGTACAACAGTGGTAGGCGAACATAAGCTGCACATCACCCACTGTATATGTTGTCTGCCTGAAGATGATTGGGACACGATTACTGAGGTGCATTCTCATCCTGTAGCCCTTATGCAGTGCCGCCAGTTCCTGGCTCAGCATCCACAACTGAAGAATGTGGAGGCAGAGGACACGGCTGGTTCTGCGAAGATGATTGCTGAGGGCCAGAAGAAAGGTTGGGCTGCCATCTGCCATGCAGAGGCTGCACGTCTCTATGGACTGAAAGTGCTTGAGGATCATATTGAGGATAATAAGCATAACTTCACCCGTTTCCTCGTGGTGTCGAATCCCAATAAGGCCGATATGCTGCGCCCTCTGACGGAAACCAACAAGTCGAGCATCGTCTTCTCGCTACCTCACGAAGAAGGTTCACTCTCTCATGTGCTGGCGATCCTCTCGTTCTATAAGATCAACCTGACTAAGATCCAGTCGTTGCCGATTATCGGACGAGAGTGGGAGTATCTGTTCTATGTCGATGTGATGTATGATGATCTCACCCGTTACCGCCAATCGATTGATGCGATTATCCCTTTAACCAAAGACTTAAAGATATTAGGAGAATATAAAGATGGCAAACAAACCAATTGAACCAGCAGAGCGCCTGTCGCTCGTTAGTGAATATTACTTCAGTAGGAAACTGAAGGAAGTGGCACAACTCAACGCTGAAGGCAAGGACATCATCAGCCTCGCCATTGGCAGTCCGGATATGCCCCCATCACCACAGACCATCGATAAGATCTGTGAGGTGGCCAAGCTGCCTGATGCCCATGGTTATCAGATGACAGCAGGAATACCTGAGATGCGCGAGGCAATGGCCGATTTCTACAAGCGTTGGTACAATGTAGACCTCGACCCCAAGACGGAGATCCTGCCACTCATTGGTTCGAAGGAGGGTATCTTGCATGTCACACTCGCCTTCGTGAATCCTGGTGATACGGTTTTAGTCCCCAATCCAGGCTACCCCACCTATACATCTTTATCTAAGATTTTAGGGGCCAACATCGTTTACTACAATTTGAAGGAGGACAACGGCTGGCAGCCTGATTTCGATCAGCTGGAAGAAATCGTAAATCGTGAATCGTTAAATTGTAAATTACTCTGGACCAACTATCCCAACATGCCGACTGGTGGTAATGCCCGTATGGAGACCTACGAACGACTCGTCAAGTTCGCCAATGATCATGGCATCGTGGTGGTGAATGATAATCCTTACAGCTTTATCCTCAACGAGAAGCCCATATCATTGCTACAGGTGCCTGGAGCCAAGGACTGCTGCATCGAGTTCAATTCGATGTCGAAGACCCATAACATGCCAGGCTGGCGTGTAGGTATGTGTCTGACGAATGCCACGTTTGTCTCCTGGATTATGAAGATCAAGTCGAATGTCGACTCTGGTACCTTCCGAGGCATCCAACTGGCTGCTGCTGAGGCACTTCGCAACTCTGCTGAGTGGCATCATGAGGCGAATATCGAGACCTACAGCCGTCGTCGTCAGTATGCTGAACAGATTATGGATGTGTTGGGCTGTACCTATGATCCGAAGCAGGTGGGTATGTTCCTTTGGGGTAAGATCCCTGCTGACATCCAGAATGTTGAAGACCTGACAGAGAAGGTTTTGCATGAAGCCCGTGTCTTCATTACCCCAGGTTTTATCTTTGGCTCTAACGGTGAGCGTTACATCCGTATCTCCCTCTGTGCCAAGGAAGAGAAAATCAAAGCCGCCCTTGAGCGCATCATAAAAATATTTAGGCACGGATGAACACGGCTTTATTGATAAAGACACGGCTGCTGTGCAAAAATATAAAGCAGTGTTAATCTGTGAAATCCGTGCCAAATAAAGGAAATATGTAAATCGTAAATAAATTAAGATATGGAATTAGATTTAGCACCATTGAATTTACCGAGTGACAATGAACGTCCCTTCGTGATTGCAGGCCCTTGCTCTGCAGAGTCAGAGGAACAAGTGATGACCACAGCCCGTGAACTGGCGATGAAAGGCTGCCACAACTTCCGTGCAGGTGTTTGGAAACCTCGTACGAAGCCAGGTGGTTTCGAGGGTCATGGTGAGCCTGCCCTCGTCTGGATGAAGCAGGTGAAGGAGGAAACCAAGATGCTCGTCTCTACTGAGGTGGCTACACCTGAGCACGTCGAACTGGCTCTGAAGTATGGCATTGATATCCTCTGGATTGGTGCCCGTACCTCTGCCAACCCCTTTGCCATGCAGGCTATTGCCGATGCTCTGAAGGGTGTCGATGTGCCTGTGTTCGTAAAGAACCCTGTGAATCCTGACCTGGAGCTCTGGGTTGGTGCTTTGGAACGTCTGAATCAGGCTGGATTGAAACGCCTGGGTGCCATCCATCGTGGTTTCTCAAGCTACGAGCAGAAGATCTATCGTAATGCTCCCATGTGGCAGATTCCCATCGAGCTGCGTCGTCGTATCCCTGCTCTGCCTCTGATCAGCGATCCCTCACACATCGGAGGTCGTCGTGAGTTGATTGCACCGCTCTGTCAGCAGGCGATGGACCTCGGCTTCGACGGTCTGATTATTGAGAGCCACTGCGATCCTGACAAGGCTTGGAGCGATGCCAAACAGCAGGTGACGCCTGATGTTCTCGACTATATCCTCTCGTTGCTCGTGATTCGTGATGAGCACACGATGACGGAGGGCATCTCTCAGCTCCGTAAGCAGATCGATGAGCTTGATAACCAGTTGATGGAACTGCTCGCCAAACGTATGAAGGTTTGTCGTGAGATTGGTCAGTACAAGAAGGAGCACAATATGACCGTCCTTCAGGCCAACCGTTACAATGAGATCCTGAACAAGCGTGGTGCACAGGGTGCCCTCTGTGGTATGGACCCAGAGTTCGTCGCCCACGTCTTTGAGAATATCCACGAAGAGTCCGTCCGTCAACAAATCGAGATTATCAATAAGTAATTTAAGGCACGGATTATGCGGATTTACACGGATTATTTTTTATTAATTCGCGAGAATCGATAAGTAGGGATAACCTTTTAAAAAATCCGTGTAAATCCGTGAAATCCGTGCCAAATGAAATAGAAGAACTATGAAAATTTTAGTCATGGGTGCAGGAAAGATGGGATCGTTCTTCATCGACCTGCTGAGTTTCGATCATGAGGTGGCCGTCTTTGAGCGCGACCCTAAACGCATGCGTTTTACCTACAACTGTCAGCGCTTCACCTCCTACGAGGAGATCAAGGAGTTTAAACCCGAGTTGCTGATCAATGCAGTCACCCTGAAGTATACGATTCCTGTCTTTAAGGAGGTGATACCTTATCTGCCCAAGGAGTGTATCATCAGCGATATCGCCAGTGTGAAGACAGACTTGAAGGATTTCTATGAGAGTACTGGCATGCGTTATGTCTCTACCCACCCGATGTTTGGTCCTACGTTTGCCAACCTGCAGCAGCTCTCTGAGGAGAATGCCATCATCATCAGCGAGGGCGACTACATGGGACGTATCTTCTTCAAGGACCTCTACCAGAAACTGGGACTGAACATCTACGAGTACACTTTCGAGGAGCATGATAAGACGGTGGCTTACTCACTGTCTATTCCGTTCGTATCTACTTTTGTGTTTGCTGCTGTGATGAAGCATCAGGATGCGCCAGGTACCACCTTCAAGCGTCACATGCGCATCGCCAAGGGTGTGCTTAATGAGGATGATTATCTCCTTCAGGAAATCCTCTTCAACCCCTATACCCATGATCAGGTGTCTCAGATCCGTACTGAGTTGAAGGAACTCCTTGAGAT
>JAEETB010000211.1 GCA_016286575.1 Prevotella sp. | reverse complement strand
AAACGGCACGTGCAGCATAAGCCTCAGCACTGTCGGGGAAAAGTTGTACGATACGGTTCAACTCGTCGAAGGTATCGGTCTTCCTGCCTAATTTCTGCAGGGTATGAGCCAGTCCCAAGTGGGCCTCAAAATGCTCGGGCTGGATGGTGAGAAACGTCTCGTAGTCAACCTTCGCCAAATCATAATGATGCAGTTGGGTATGACAGAAAGCACGGAAATACAAGGCTGCCAGATTCTTTTCATCGAGACGAAGCACATAGCCATACTCCTGGACAGCATATTCCCACTGCTTGAGATTGATGTTGGCCTCACCCTTCAGCAGACGCAGATTGACGTCCTTAGGGTTTTTGTTGATGGCACCAATCAACGTAGAAACAGAATCGCGCCATTGTTGAGGTGTCTGCGCCTGTGCGCAGACCGCCGCCAACAACAGCATCATTATTAACAATTTACGCATTCTTAATGAAGTTAACGATCCATGCTCCTACTTCGCGAGTGCCGTATTTCTCACCACCTTCGACCTGAATCTCAGGGGTACGAACATTGGCAGCCAACGAGGCATCGACGGCCTCACGCACGAGGGCACCTTCCTTCTTCAGACCGAAATGCTCGAGCAGCATGGCGGCTGAGAGGATCTGAGCCAAAGGATTGGCCAGGTTCTGTCCTGCTGCCTGGGGCCATGAGCCGTGTACTGGCTCGAAGAGTGGTGTGTGCTCACCCAGTGAGGACGATGGCTGAAGTCCCATAGAACCCGTGATACAGGCCGTCTCGTCAGTCAGGATATCACCAAAGGTATTCTCCGTCACGATGACATCGAAGAAGCGTGGTTCCGTGAGCACACGCATCGAGGCATTGTCAATAAACATATAATCTGTGCGAACTTCAGGATACTGGGGCTCAATCTCCTTGGCAATCTGTCGCCACAGACGTGAGGATGCCAGGACATTGGCCTTGTCAACCACCGTCAGGTGCTTGTGACGTTCCATAGCCATCTCAAAGCCGAGTTTCACGATGCGCTCAATCTCCGGACGGGTATAGATGTCCGTATCGTAGGCCTTGTCGTTATCCTGATACTTCTCACCGAAATACATACCGCCCGTCAACTCGCGTAGCACCACGAAATCAGCCCCACGGATGAGTTCATCCTTCAATGGAGACTTGTGCAACAGACAGTCGAAGGTAGCTACAGGACGAACGTTGGCGTAGAGTCCCAGCTTCTTACGCATGGCCAGCAGACCAGTCTCAGGACGGATCTTTGCCGTAGGGTCATGATCGAATCTCAAATCACCGACAGCAGCAAAGAGTACGGCATCGGCTCGCATACACACCTCATGGGTTGAATCAGGGTAAGGATCACCCACCTCGTCGATGGCATGGGCTCCACAGATGGCCTCCTCGTATTCAAACTCGTGTCCGCACTTCTCGGCTATCGCGTCGAGCACAGCCACACCTTGTTTCATAATCTCGGGTCCGATACCGTCACCCGCCAAAATCGCAATCTTTAATTTCATAATTTATTTCCCTTTTGGGGCACAGATTAACACGGCTCTCTTCGAGAATCACGGCTTATAATAAAGCCGCGTGAATCCGTGTAATCCGTGCCTAATTAAACCTCATTTATCTGTTCCTTTTCGTAAATATTCAACATCTTAAAGGTGGCCTTGATAGCTGCTTCAGTCTGGTCGGCATCGAGACCACGTGTACGGAGTATCTTACCGTTGTCGTTCCAAGTGATGACGGTCTGCACCAAGGCATCAGTACGACCACCCGGGGGGATGCTCACCTGATAGTTCTGCAGGATGGGGAACGTGCGGTCGAGATACTTCTTATAGATATAACGAAGCGACTTCACGAAGGCATCATACTGACCGTCACCAGTAGCTGAAGCCTCATACTCCTGACCATTGATCTCGACCTTAATGTTTGCTCCAGGCTTCAGGCCATAAGCCGTTGATACGACATAACTTACCAGCTTTACTTTATCCTCAGGTGCATCATGTTTCAGTACATCACTGACGATGAAGGGCAGGTCATCCTGCGTCACGATCTCCTTCTTGTCGCCAAGTTCCGTGATACGTTGAGTGACGCGTTTTGTCTGCTCGGGTGTGAGTTCCAGACCCAGTTCCTCGAGGTTCTTGGCGATATTAGCCCGTCCGCTGTTCTTACCCAGGGCATATTCACGTTTACGACCGAAACGTTCTGGCACCAACTCGTTCTGATAGAGTCCGTTTTTCTTGTCGCCGTCGGCATGTACGCCTGCCACCTGTGTAAAAACATTGTCACCGATAATCGGCTGGTTAGGAGCCACGGCGATACCGCTGTAGCTCTCCACCAATCGCGAGATATCATTGAGCTTGTTCTCGATGATGTTCGTCTTCGCATGGAACTGATCCTTGAGAATCACCTGCACACTCGACAAGGGCGCATTGCCACAACGCTCTCCCAGTCCGTTCACCGTCACATGCAAGCCTTTGGCACCACTCAGTACGGCAGCCAGCGAGTTCGACACAGCCAGGTCGTAGTCGTTATGGGCGTGGAAGTCGAAATGGGTATCGGCATAGCGCTTCATCATCTTACGGAAATACTCGATGCATTGCAGGGGATTCATGATGCCGAGCGTGTCGGGCAGCATAAACCTGCGGATACCGATGTCACAAAGGGCATCCATCATGTCATAGACATACGAGGGCGAGTCCTTCATGCCGTTCGACCAGTCCTCAAGATACAGGTTCACCGTCAGACCCTTTCCACGGGCATATTTCACCTCATTGATGATGTCGTCAACATGCTCCTGAGGTGTCTTCTTCAACTGTTCCTGACAATGGCGCAACGAGCCTTTTGCGAGGAGGTTGATGGTCTTGCAGCCACACGAGTCGACCCAGTCCACACTCTGTCCGCCATCCACGAATCCGAGCACCTCTACCCTGTCCAACATCTCTATCTGACGGGCGTAGCGGCAGATCATCCTCACCGCATCCTTCTCACCCTCAGAGACACGTGCCGAAGCCACTTCGATACGATCTACATTCAGGTCGCGAAGCAACATGCGGGCGATGATCAGTTTCTCATGTGGCAGGAAACTCACACCACTCGTCTGCTCACCGTCGCGAAGCGTGGAGTCCATAATCTCCACAAACGGCTGCAACTTCGAATACTTACCTACTTGTTCTGCTGTTCCCATAATTCTGTCTTACCTTGATTCTGTACCAGGAAGTCGATATCGTCGAGACCATTCATCAGACAGTGCTTCTTATAGCCGTTGATATCGAAATGTTCGCTCTTGCCCGTAGCCTTGTTGGTGACCGTCTGACGGGGCAGATCCACTTCCACCTCCGTCTTTGGATCGGCTTTGATACTCTCGAAGAGTTCGGCGAGGAACGGCTCAGAGACCACCACAGGTAGCACGAAATTGTTCAGTTCGTTGTTCTTGTGGATATCTGCGAAGAACGAACTGATGACCACCCTGAAACCATAGCCGGCGATAGCCCAGGCCGCATGTTCACGGCTCGAACCCGAACCGAAGTTCTTACCTGCCACGAGGATACAACCCGAATAGGTAGGATTGTTGAGAACGAAGTCCTTGTTGGGTGTACCGTCAGCCTGATAACGCCAGTCACGGAAGAGGTTATCACCAAAGAATTTCTCCTCACGGGTGGTAGCCTTCAGGAAGCGGGCGGGGATAATCTGATCGGTGTCCACGTTCTCCAAAGGAAGTGGCACACAAGTGGATGTTATAACGTCGAATTTCTGTTTCATAATTTTATTCTTTATGGCACGGATTTCACGGATTAACACTGCTGATTTTTATAGCCGAGACTCTCGAAGAGAGCCGTGTAATCCGTGCCTATATTAACTCTCTTGGGTCTGTTATCACTCCTGTGACGGCGGCAGCAGCGGCGACTAAGGGCGATGACAGGATGGTGCGCGCACCGGGTCCCTGACGACCTTCAAAATTGCGGTTTGAGGTCGATACCGACAACTTACCGGCAGGGATCTTGTCATCGTTCATCGCCAGACAAGCCGAACAACCGGGCTGACGAATCTCGAAGCCTGCCTCGGCGAGGATCTTGTCGAGCCCCTCCTCACGAATCTGTGCGTCGACAGCCCACGAGCCGGGTACGAGCCATGCGATGACATCAGCGGCCTTCTGGCGCCCCTTCACGATGGAGGCAAAGGCACGGAAATCCTCAATACGACCATTCGTACAAGCACCCAGGAAGACGTAGTCGACTTTCGTTCCGAGCAACTTCTGTCCGGGCTTGAAGCCCATATAATGAAGCGCCTTCTCGAAGTTGGCGTCACCCGTCTCAGGAATGGCTTCGGTAATACCGATTCCCATTCCCGGGTTCGTGCCGTAAGTGATGCGCGGCTCAATGTCGGCGGCATCAAACGAGAGCTCCTTGTCGAACACAGCATCGGGACCACTCTCCAGAGTCTTCCAATAAGCTACAGCCTTGTCCCAGTCCTCACCCTTCGGGGCAAACTGGCGACCCTTGATATAATCGAAGGTGGTGGCATCCGGAGCGATGAAACCGCCACGAGCACCCATCTCTATCGAGAGGTTGCAGAGAGTCAGACGTCCTTCCATCGACATCGCATTCACCGTCGAACCAGCATATTCCACGAAATAGCCCGTAGCACCGCTGGTGGTCAGCTTCGACATCAGATAGAGTGCCACGTCCTTTGCCGTCACTCCTTTTTGCAACTGGCCGTTAATGCTGATGCGCATCGACTTAGGCTTCTGCTGCAGGATACATTGCGAAGCCATCACCATCTCTACCTCCGACGTGCCGATACCGAAGGCCACAGCCCCCATCGCACCATGCGTGGATGTGTGAGAGTCACCACAGACGATGGTCATACCTGGCAGCGACAGTCCCTTCTCGGGTCCTACCACGTGGATGATACCGTTATCTTTCGACATCATGCCGTAGTGCGTCAGTCCGAACTCCTTGGCATTCTTTGCCAGCGTGTCCACCTGCGTCTTCGATACAGGGTCCTCGATGGGTTTGTCCTGATCGTGCGTCGGCGTGTTATGGTCAGGCATACAATAGATCTTCTCCGGACGGAAGCACTTCAGGCCTCGGGCCCTCATGCCGTCGAACGCCTGGGGCGAGGTCACCTCATGACAATACAGCCTGTCGATATACAGCTGCGTCGGACCGTCTTCTACCTGCTGCACCACGTGCTTATCCCATATTTTATCAAATAATGTATTCATCGAATTATTTCTTTTAGTCGCTACGCTTTGTAAAAGCGCTAAAGCGAGTTCGATTTACGGATTTACGATTTACGGATTTATTCCTTTGTCTTAAACTTGTTGATACAGTCGATGTAGGCTTCGACGGAGGCTGTCACAATATCGGTATTGGCACCGAAACCGTAGTACAGGCTACCGTCGTACTCCACCTGCATGTGTACTTTACCCACATCGTCAGAACCCTTCGAGATGGCCTGGATAGTAAACTCCTTCAGCGTCA
>JAEETB010000210.1 GCA_016286575.1 Prevotella sp. | reverse complement strand
GCCTTTTCACAAATCTCATTGGCCTCCTCGATAGAGTTGATGCCATTCTCCTTCAGAGCAGCAAGAACCTGGTTGATACGGCGCTCCTGACTCTCAAACTGTACTTTTCTAATCATAGTCGTATCCTCCTATTATTCTTTACGTGGGTCAATTGCCTTAACTGCACCCTGCTCCTCGCTTGTGCGACCGTAAGAGCCGGTGAACTTCTTCATAGCCTCATTGGCATCCATACCATTCTTGATGGCTTCCATCATCTTGCCGAGGTGTACATACTCGTAGCCGCAAACCTCGTTGTTAGCATCGAGGTACTGCTTCGTGATGTAACCCTCAGTGAGCTCCAGGTAACGTGTACCCTTGGCAACGGTGCCATAGAGTGTACCAGTCTGTGAACGCAGACCCTTGCCGAGGTCCTCAAGACCAGCGCCAATAGGCAGACCACCCTCAGAGAAGGCACTCTGTGTACGTCCATAGACAATCTGCAGGAAGAGCTCGCGCATAGCGGTGTTGATAGCATCGCAAACGAGGTCAGTGTTCAGAGCCTCGAGGATGGTCTTACCGGGCAGGATCTCAGAAGCCATAGCAGCTGAGTGAGTCATACCTGTGCAACCGATGGTCTCTACAAGAGCCTCCTGGATGATACCGTCCTTCACGTTCAGGCTCAGCTTGCAGGCACCCTGCTGAGGTGCGCACCAGCCAATACCGTGGGTGTAACCAGAGATCTCCTTGATTTCTTTCACTGCAACCCACTTGCCCTCCTCGGGGATTGGTGCAGGTCCATGATAAGCGCCTTTGCAAACGCTACACATGTTTTCCACTTCTTTTGAATAAATCATTGATAATAAAACATTTAAATGTTAAACAACGTAATAGTTCCTCTTTGTAGCCTACAAATTTAATCTAATTATTCGATTAATACAAGTATGGCCCGTAGCATTTAAATATTATTAACGCTTACAGATGGATACCCACGCCCAACATGAGGTTATTGGGGTCGTGGAAGTTATAAAGGCTATAGCCGATATGGAGGTAAGCCTGCCGCATGACGGCTATTTTCAGCGCCAGGATCTCGTAGAAGCCCTTCAGGTCGCCATTGCCTCCATTGACGAGGTTATGGCCTATGCCGAAGTTAATCGTAAAATAGGGCATGACGAACTCCACGCGCCCTGAGAGTCCGAGAATGGCACCCTCGTCGTAGGAGGCATCCAGCGAGCCGCCCACGTTCATCCAGTGGTTCAGGTGATAAAGGGGATTCAGGTTGAGACCTGCTACACCATAGGAGCCTGAGATGGTATACTCGCCGGTTTCGGTCTCTACCCCCTTCTGCTTCCAGGCACCCCAGAGCGTCAGGTCCCACAGCCAGTAGTGCTCTGACGGAGGCACGACCGAGGGTTTCAGACGGGGTTCCTGCCGATTGAAGTACCAGGCCACACTGGCACGCGCACCCACCACGTTGAGTCCCGCATTGGGAATCGAGGTGTTGCCATTGCTGTAATGGGCGAAAGAGGCGCCTATATTCAGGTCCCACTGGCGCGAGAGCATCCAGCGCAGATAGAGCTCGGCATCGAGATAGGCCGTCAGTTTCGAGCCGATCACGCGGTTTTCAGGGTGGTCCTTCTCGTCGTAGGACTTCCAGCCATAGGTCAGACCTAAGTTCCACTCGTAGTTGAAAGAGAGCCTTCTGGAGAGAGTGGCGATGGTAGCCCCCTGGAAGAGATAGGCCGAAACGGGGTTACCCAGTTGCGGATTGAAATGGTGATACGACAGTCCGGCGCCTTGATACACACCTTTATATATAATAGCCTCCTGAGAACCCTCGGGAGGCAGGAAAGCGTATTTGAGGTGTGCCACAAACGAGCGATTCATCATACGAACCTCCGTATTGTTTCCTTGCAGGAATTCGTTCGTATGAAGGATGATGCCCGGCACGACCTCTGCTTCGAGGCGATGTACCCTGACGCTGTCGCCAGAGGCAGCTGTGGCAGCAACGGACCATGCCATCGCTGCCACAACCAACTTACTTCTCACTGTCGGGAGCCTGCCCGATCAGATCCATGAACTCATCGAGCTTAGGCGTGATGATGATCTGTGTACGGCGGTTGCGCTGCTTGCCCACCTCCGTGTCGTTGCTGGCTATAGGGTTATACTCGCCACGGCCACCGGCTGTCAGACGCTTGGGGTCTACGCCGTAGTCGTTCTGCAGAGCCTGAACCACCGACGAGGCACGCAGGGTCGAGAGGTCCCAGTTGTTACGGATATTGGTCTTCTTGATGGGCACATTATCGGTGTTACCCTCAATCAGCACGTCGTAATCCTTGTAGTCCTTGATGATCTTGGCAATCTTCGACAGCGTCTGGGCTGCACGGCTGTTGATCTCGTACGAACCGCTCTTATAGAGCATATTGTCGGCCAGCGAGATGTAGACCACGCCCTTCAGCACCTGTACGTCGACCTCCTTCAGCTCGTCCTGCGACAGCGAGCGGGTCAGGTTGTTCGTCAGCACCATGTTCAGCGAGTCGCTCTTCGACTTCACCTCTACCAGGTGACGGATGTACTGGTTCGACTCGTTGATCTGATCCACGAGCTTCTCGATCGAGATATTATTCTGCGAGGCATTCGTCAGACTCTTGTCGAGCGACTCCTGGAGCTTGGCATACTTGGCCTCGGCAGCTGCGAGTGCCTGCTGCATGCCGCGCTGCTGCTCCTCGAGACTGGTGATGCGGGCATTCTTGGCAGCCAGATCCTCGCGGGCATCCTGCAGCTTCTCCGTTAGCGACTTATTCTCTGTCTGGCAGTTCACCAGATCCTTCTTACTGGCACAACTGGTCATCATCAGACCTACGGCGAGTGCCATCAAAAAAACATTCTTTTTCATACTCATTTTTGTTCTAAAAAGACTTTTACGATGCAAATTTACGCAACTAACTGAAAAAACCAAGAAAAAATGGCGGTTATTAGATTTATTTTAATTAAATTTGCAGACAAAAACCAAAATAAGGATGAAAAATATCAAATTATTACTCATGTTTCTTCTGAGTATCATGACGTTTGGCGTCAATGCCCAGATGTTATCTAAAGGGGTTACCAAAGTGCTTGCAGAGAATCGGAATGCCAACATCAGCAACGTGCTCTACGACCTCAGTTTCAACATTCCTGCCGACATCAACCAGAAGGTGACGGGCAAGAACATCATCACCTTCGAGATGAATGAGAAAGCCGACGTGGTGCTCGACTTCCAGGGAGGATTCGACGGCACCTTCTACTACTATACCGGTAAGAAGGGCAAGCGTCGCCAGGCACTCGCCACCTACAGGGACGAGCACATCATCATCCCGCAGAAATACCTCGAGCCGGGAAAGAACAAGATTGAGCTCAGCTTCACCTGTCTCGACAAGGCGCTCAACCGACAGAAGGACTTTATGTACACCCTCTTCGTGCCCGATCACGCACGCTCAGTCTTCCCATGCTTCGACCAGCCCGACCTCAGGGCCCGCTACCTGACGAAGCTCAACGTGCCCAACGGCTGGAAGACCATGACCAGCGACGGCTGCTGCCCACTGCCCACCTACCTCTACTCCTTCGTGGCAGGTAACTTCTACGAGAAGACCGCCACGCGCGACGGCCGCGAGATGCGCGCCCTCTATCGCGAGACCGACCCTGAGAAGGTGGCACAGCTCGACAAGGTGTTCGACGAGGCTGCCGCAGCCCTGAAGTGGCTCGAAGGCTATACAGGCATTGCCAACCCCTTCGCCGACAAATATGGCATCGTGCTGATCCCAGGTTATCAGTTCGGCGGCATGGAGCACCCGGGAGCCATCCAGCTCGACGCCCGCAGGATCTTCCTCGAGAAGAATGCCACCCAGGAGGAGCTCCTGGCACGCACCGAGCTCATCGCACACGAGACGGCTCACCTCTGGTTCGGCGACCTCGTAGCACCCAAGTGGTTCGAGGATGTATGGGCCAAGGAGGTGTTCGCCAACTTCATGGCAGCCAAGATTACCCGTCGCCAATATAATAAGGTGGACCACGCCCTCAACTTCATCAAGACCTATCAGGCCAAGGCCATCGCCATCGACCGTACAGAGGGAACCCACCCCATCGCACAGCAGCTCGACAACCTCAACCACGCCAGCCTGCTCTACGACGACATCGTCTACGACAAGGCCCCCGTCATGATGCGCATGCTCGAGAAGATGATGGAGCCCCACGTCATGCAGCGCGGCCTGCAGAAGTACCTCGCAGATTACGCCTACAGCAATGCCTCCTGGGACGACCTGATCACCACCCTCGACAAGGAGGCTCCCGGCCTCGGTATCCGTCAGTTCAGCGACGTATGGGTTAAGCAGAAGGGTATGCCACATATCCACGTGGCCTATCGCGACGGCAAGGTGACCATCACCCAGACCGATCCCTTCGGACGCGGACTCGTATGGCGCCAGAAGTTCAAGGTACAGCTCATCTACGAACTGGGCCGCAGCCGCGTGCTCGACGTCGAGATGGACCAGCCCCAGAAGACCTTCTCCGTCGCCTTCAAGCCCGACTATATCCTGCCCAACTACGACGGACAGGGCTACGGCCGCTTCTCGCTCGACGAGGAGTTCGCCAAGAAGCTGCCCATGCGACTGCTCACCACCCGCGACGACCTGGCACGCTACGCCCTGCTGCTCACCGTCCACGACAACTACCTCATGGGCAAGATCGCGCCCTCGCACTTCGGCGAACTCTACCGCATGATGATGCGCGAGAAGAACCCACTGATCATGTCGACTGCCGTAGACCACATGCACAAGATTGCCTTCGACATGACCCTCGCACAGCGCAAGACCCTCGAGCTCTGTATGCTCGACCTCCTCGGCGAGAACCGCTCGAAGGAGTGCACCCAGTACATCATCCGCAAACTGGCCAACAACGCCGTTTCGCCCGAGGTCCTCGACAGGATCTACACCATCTGGAAGCTCCACAACGACCCCGCCTTCAATGAGCACGACTATATGGACATGGCCTATCGCCTCGCTATGACCCGTCCCGACCAGCGTCAGGACATCTTCGCCACCCAGCGTGGACGACTCACGAACGACGAGCTCCGTGCAGAGTTCGACTTCATCAGCCGCGCCTGCGAACCCACAGCCGAGGGACGTACCCGCCTGTTCAACGAGCTGCTGAAGCCCGAGAACCGCCAGCACGAGCCATGGGCCATCCGCGCCCTCGACCTGCTGAGTGCCGACATCTACGAGCCGCAGAACTGCAATCTCATCGCACCCAGCTTCAAGTCTTTGGAGTACATCCAGGAGACCAGCGACATCTTCTTCCCCGAGAAGTGGGTAAAGGCCGTGCTCGCCCATCACAAGAGTGCCGACGCCAAGCAGGAAGTCGAGAAGTTCCTCCAGGCTAACCCCAACTTCCCCGACAACCTGAAGAACAAGATACTCGCCGCCGCCTGGGTCCTGAGGTCACAAGAGCCCTACGTCGAGAAGACCCAGCCCAAGGTCGTCAAGAGCAAGAAACGCTA
>JAEETB010000209.1 GCA_016286575.1 Prevotella sp. | reverse complement strand
GGCGAAGATGACAAAGTGGTGATGATGCAGGAACTGAGTGAAGATGACCTTGACGAGGCTACGGGAGGTACGCCTCCAGCGCCGCCAAGTTGTAGAGTATTTCATCACTGCATCAATCTTACAGCTCCTCGTGAACCGGGTGTCAGCATCCCCTGATATTGGTAAACGCTATTGAAAACAATATTTGAACCGGCGAAGCCCTATTTCAAGCTACTGGGCCATCAGAAGTCGCAGGCGGGAGCCACCTACCGCCTGATGAACTTCGTGGTGCAGGCTGAGGTCGACGACGGTCTGCTACTGCTGCATAACATGACCAAGGAGATGGTGCTGTTATCGCAGGAGGAGCGACAGGCGCTGGAGCAAAGCCCCACCGATCTGCCCGAACTCATCAGCCACTGGTTCCTGGTGCCTGAGGCGCACGACGACTGCAAGCTGAGGCAGCAGCTGACTCACGTGGCCCGTCTCATGGCAGTTCCCCAAACGGGCATCACCGGCTATACCGTCATGACCACCAGCGACTGCAACGCCCGCTGCTTCTACTGCTACGAGCTGGGGCAGGCCCGCCGGCCCATGACGGAGGAGACGGCGCTGCAGACGGCCGACTACATCATCAGCCACTGCGGCGGCGAGGCGGTCAGCATCGAATGGTTTGGCGGCGAACCGCTCTACAACAAGTCCGTCATCCAGCTGATATGCCGCCAGCTGAAGGAGGCTGGCGTCAACTACACCTCGACGATGATCAGCAACGGCTACCTGCTGGATGAGGATACTATCAGGGAGGCCCGCGACCTGTGGAACCTGAAGGAGGTACAGATCACCATCGACGGTACGGAGCAGACCTACAACCGCGTGAAGGCCTATATCTATCAGGGGGTGAATGCCTACGAGCAGGTGATGGCGAACATCGGCCATCTGCTGGCGGCAGACATCAGCGTGAGCATACGCATGAACATCGACATGCACAATGCAGACGACCTGGAGCGGTTGGCCGCAGAGCTGCACGAGCGCTTTGAGGGGCAGCCGCAGTTGAGTGCCTATGTCCATCTGCTGTTCGAGGACAAGGCCAAGCGTTCGGGCGTGAGCCACGACGATAAGCGCAGGCAACTGTTGGAGCGGCAACGGCAGATAGAAGAAAAGTTGGCTGGATGGGGGCTGTTCAAGAGCCGCCATTTCAGTCCGTCGATCAAGACCGGTCACTGCATGGCCGACAACGACGGCTCGGTGGTGATTCAGCCCGACGGCTACATCACCAAGTGCGAGCACCATACCGACTCACACCACGTAGGGCATATCAACAGTGGCGAGCTGGATGCCGGGATGCTGGCCTGGTTCAAGGAGAAGGGCACGATGCTCGGTGCGTTCTGCCGTCAGTGCGTGAAATATCCCGACTGCATGTTCCTGCTGAGCTGTCCCAACTACGAGGAGTGCTATCCCGAGATGCCCCGGATATATGCCCACAAGCTCAGCGAGGAGATGAAAACCATGTACAAGGCCTATTTAGAGAAAGGATCAGAAACATGAAGTATGAGGTAAACATAGCCGAACTGGCCGACCACTTTGTGATCGTGCTGAAGGATAAGGAGACGCGGCAGGTGAAGAAGGCCTTCACGCTGAACCACCTGGGCACCGACATCCTGCGTGCCTATATGGAGGACAAGCCGCAAGATGAGCTGGCCCCCGAGCTGGCCGAGCGCTACAAGGCCTCGCTGGAGAGCATGCAACAACAAGTGAGCCGATTCTACACGGATCTGGCATCTCGCATGAAACTCGTCATCGTCGCCATTTTGATGGCGGTGACGATGCAGTCATGGGCGCAGAAGTTCACCTTCATGCCCCAATGGACGGCGCAGGCTCAGTTTGCTGGCTACTATGTGGCCAAGGAGAAGGGCTTCTATCGCGAGGCGGGGCTCGATGTGGATATCGTCCATCCCTCCGTATCCCTCAAGGCCATCGACCGCATCCAGAGGAATATGGCAAACGCCACCACGTTTCAGTTGGCCGAGGCCATCGAGCTGGTGGCCGAGGGCATTCCCTTGGTGAACATCCTTCAGACATCGATGAACAATGCGATGGTCATCGTTTCCCGTCGCGGCGTTGATCCCCTTACCCAGAAAGGAGCCCGTGTAGGCACTTGGAATGCCGGTTTCGGACAATTGGCCCTGTGTATGAGCATGAAGGAAGGTCTCGACTACGAATGGGTCAAGTTTGCCTCGAATGTCAATCTGTTTGTGACGGGCGCCCTTGATGCTACAATGGCCATGAGTTACAACGAGTATAACCAGCTGCTCCAGACGGGCATGACGCTGAACGAGAAGAATGTGTACCGTTTCTGTGAGCACGGCTATAATGTGCAGGAGGATGGCGTCTATATGACGAAGGCCTATTACGAGCAGCATCGCAATCAGGCCCGCCGCTTTGCCGAGGCCAGCAAGAAGGGCTGGCTCTGGGCTGTGGATCATCCTGACGAGACGCTCGACATCGTGATGGATTATGTGAAGCGGAATAAGGTGGCTACCAACCGCATCATGCAAAAAATGATGTTGCGCGAGGTGCTTCGCCTGCAGGTGGACCGTGAGAGCGGCAAGCGCGAGTTCCGCCTGCGGCCTGATATGGTGAAGCGTGCCAGCTATCTGATGAAGGAATTCAAGATGATCGACAAGGAAGTGACTTACGAAGAACTGTTAGCCCGATAGCCGTATGAAGAATCCTGTCATCTATATCCGTCAGTTGCTGTCCGTCAGACTCAGTCTGTGGATCGTGCTTTTTGCCACCCTGATTTTTATGGGGGCCCTGGGGTATCTGTTCCACGAGTCGCGTGAGACCGTGCGCGAAGAGGCCATCAACCGTGCCAATCAGATCCTGGACAACACGGAGCTGCGCGTGAACAGCATCCTTGAGCAAGCGGAGATAGCCACAAGGAATATGGTGTGGCTGCCGACGAGTCATCTCGATGCGCCCGACTCCATGTATGTCTATAGCCGCCGCATCCTCGAGAACAATCCCGACATATTCGGCTGTTCCATCGCATTCGAACCTTACTATTTCAAAGACCGCGGCCAGTATTTCTCTGTCTATTCTGAATATTCAGATACGGAAGAGGGGGTCATTGAGTCGAGACAGGAAGGCGCTGACGACTACCAGTACTTCTGTATGGACTGGTATCTGCTGCCCAAGCTGCTCGACGAGCCCTGCTGGACGGAGCCTTTTATCGACCTCGACCCTGATACCACCTACGTCAAGGAGATGATCATCTCCTACGGCATCCCCTTAAAGGATAAGGAAGGGAAATTTGTAGGCGTCATCTCTACCGATATTTCACTGAGTTGGCTGTCGAATATCATCACTTCCATCAAACCCTATCCCCATTCCTATAGCATCATGACCGGTAGGGGTGGTACGTTTATCGTACATCCCGACTCCACGAAACTGTTCTATGAGACCATCTTCACCGAGACGCTGGAGACACCTGATACGGCCACGACGGCCCTGGGTCACGCCATGCATGCCGGTGAGGCGGGAATGAAACAGATGACGATCGACGGACAGGACTGTTTCGTGTTCTATAAACCCTTGAAGAAAACGCAGTGGGGCGTGGCGATTGTCTGTCCTGAGGATGACATCTTCGGCGGTTTCAACCGTCTGACGAGAGCCGTCAGCGTAATTGTGATCATCGGACTGCTGCTGATGCTCTATATCGTCAGCCGTATTATCACGAGGGAGCTGAAACCGCTGAGGA
The DNA here is from genome assembly GCA_016286575.1 of Prevotella sp. Lineage (GTDB taxonomy): Bacteria > Bacteroidota > Bacteroidia > Bacteroidales > Bacteroidaceae > Prevotella. The sequence goes on along the minus strand of JAEETB010000209.1, from coordinate 1,788 downwards.
AGCTGGCCAAACAGACGAGGGTCATCGCCTCGGGACATTTCGACCAGAACTTGTCCGACGAGGGACGTATCGACGAGATCGGCAATCTGGCCAAGTCGTTTGGCGATATGCAACACTCGCTGGTCAGCTATATCGACGAGCTGAAGGATGCCACCGCCGCCAAGGAGCGCTTCGAGAGTGAGCTGCGCATCGCGCGAGATATCCAGATGTCGATGGTGCCCAGTCATTTCCCCCAATACGAGGGACTCGACATGTATGCCGAGATGACCCCTGCCAGGGAGGTGGGCGGCGACCTCTACGGTTACGTGCTGCAGGACGACCGGCTCCATTTCTGTGTCGGCGACGTGTCGGGCAAGGGTGTGCCCGCCTCGCTGTTTATGTCGCAGAGTGCCCGTCTGTTCCGTACGCTGGCCACCGAGGGCATGACGCCTGTCGACATCGCCGTGCGCATGAACAACGAGTTGGCTGAGAACAATGAAAAGGGGATGTTCGTCACGATGTTCATCGGCATGCTGCATTTGGATACAGGTCGCCTGGACTTCTGCAACTGTGGACACAACGCTCCCGTCATCGACGGACAGTTCCTAGAATGCAAGGATAACCCACCGTTAGGCCTTTGGGAAGACGATCCTTACGAGGGCGATACCATTGAGGATATCCGCGGCAAACAGCTGCTGATCTACACCGACGGACTGAACGAGGCCGAGAATACCGATCAGGAACTGCTTGGCAACCAGCGTCTGCTGGAACTGATGGCTGACACGGCGAGCCTGAGTTCCCGTCAGGTCATCGACATGCTGAAGGAGGCTGTGGAGGCGCACCGAAATGGTGCCGCCCCCAACGACGACCTCACGCTGATGTGCATCAGGTTAGAAAAGAGATGTATGAAGCGAGAAGTGACATTCAAGAACGAAGATCAGGAACTCACCCGCGTGTCAGAGTTTATGGAGAGCGTGTGCGACGAGCTGCAGCTCGACAGGCACGTGGCCATGAAACTGCAGGTGGCTATGGAGGAGGTGGTGTCCAACGTGATCTTCTATGCCTACCCCGAAGGCACCAGTGCTGACATCACGCTGACGGCTGAGAGCGACGGCAAGGAACTGACCTTTGTGCTCTCTGACACGGGGAAGCCCTTCGACCCGACGGCTAAGGAGGACACCGACCTCGAAGTGAACCCTATGGACCGCGAACAAGGCGGCTTGGGTATCATCATCGTAAAGAACATCATGAACGAGGTGAGCTATCAGCGCCTCGGCGATACCAACCAGTTGACGATGAAAAAAAAGCTTTGAAAAGGTAAAAAGGTAAAAAAGTAAAATCGTAAATCGTAAATTAGTAAATCGTAAATCAATATCATATGACAGAAATTATCAAGGAGGGTGGTAAGACCATCATTAAGACAGGCAAGCGTATCGACACGCTGAACGCCGCACAGTTTGAAACCGACATCCAGCCCGCACTGGAACAGGGCGTCGACCTGGAGATAGACTGCACGGAGCTGGACTATCTGGCCAGTTCTGGTTTGCGCATCTTCCAGGCTACGATGCGTAACGTGGTTCGCAACCTCGGCGGAAAGATGAAGCTGACACACGTGAACGACGACATCTTCGAAATCCTGAAGATGACATGCTTCACCCGACACATCACAGTAGAACGCGCATAGCCTATGGCCAACATCTTTAATCAAGAGGCATTAGAGGCACTGGATGACCACAGTGAGGCGAAGGAGATGGCCCGGGTGGCATCGCCGCAGTTGAAGATTGTGTTGGGTGCGATGGTAGCGATGAT